>DKUR01000083.1:64362-101387 GCA_002490775.1 Lachnospiraceae bacterium UBA7199
CAAAGCCTGGCATCCGTTGTTTTATACCTGTGCCACATCCTTCATGGAAAAACTCATTCTTCCCATCTTATCCTTGCCAAGACATACAACTGTTACTTTATCCCCAAGGGTAAGAACATCTTCCACTCTGTTAATTCTCTCTTTAGCAATCTTTGAAATATGAACCATTCCCTCCTTGCCAGGTGCAAATTCAACAAAAGCGCCAAATTCCTTAATACTTACTACGATACCCTTGAAAATTTGTCCTTCCTGATAATCTGTCACAATTGTCTTAATATATTCTACTGCCTTATCCATCATAACAGCATCTGTTCCACAGACAGAAACATTGCCCTCATCTGTAATATCAATCTTAACGCCTGTACGTGCAATAATCTCATTGATGGTTTTGCCACGCTGCCCTACTACATCACCAATCTTTTCAGGATCAATCTGAATGGAAATAATCTTAGGCGCATATGGGCCAACCTCCGGTCTGGGTTCAGCAATTGCCTTCTTCATACAATTATCCATGATAAACAATCTGGCCTCACGACATCTTGCAATTGCCCCTTCCACGATAGGTCTTGTAAGACCGTGGATCTTAATGTCCATCTGGATTGCAGTAATGCCTTCTGTGGTTCCTGTTACCTTAAAATCCATATCTCCAAAGAAGTCCTCAAGTCCCTGTATATCCGTAAGAAGAACAAAATCATCATCTGTGTCTCCGGTTACCAGACCGCAGGAAATACCTGCAACCATTTTCTTAATGGGTACGCCTGCTGCCATCAGCGACATACAGGATGCACAGGTAGACGCCATTGAAGTGGAGCCATTAGATTCAAAGGTTTCTGATACGGTACGGATTGCATAGGGGAATTCTTCCTCCGAAGGAAGCACAGGTATTAATGCCCTCTCTGCCAATGCTCCATGTCCGATTTCTCTTCTTCCAGGTCCTCTTGAAGGCTTTGTCTCACCTACAGAATAAGAAGGGAAATTGTAATGATGCATGTAACGTTTGCTGACTTCATTTTCATCAAGACCGTCAATTTTCTGCTGCTCAGATAACGGAGCCAAAGTACATACATTGCAGATCTGTGTCTGCCCTCTGGTAAACATTGCTGAACCATGTACTCTGGGAATAATATCAACCTCAGCAGCCAAAGGACGGATCTGCGTGATCTCACGTCCGTCAGGGCGCTTATGATCCTTTAAAATCATTTTGCGGACTGTCTTTTTCTCATATTGGTAAATGGCTTCTCCAAGTACAGCCATCCACTCTTCATTTTCTGCAAATGCTTCTTCCAGCTTCTCGGTAATATTCTTGATATTTTCTTCACGGACCTGCTTTTCGTCTGTGAATACCGCTTCTTCCATCTCTTCTGGAGGCACGATTTCTTTCATGGCTGCAAACAACTCTTCCGGCACTGCACAACTTGTATATTCGTGTTTCTTTTTGCCCACTTCAGCCACCATCTGATTCATAAAGGCAATGATCGTCTGATTAATTTCGTGTGCCTTGTAAATTGCATCAATCATCTTTTCTTCAGGGATCTCATTGGCCCCTGCTTCAATCATGATTACTTTTTCTGAAGTAGAAGCAACTGTCAAATTCAAATCTCCGTTTTTCCATTGTTCCTGAGAAGGATTGATCACCAATTCACCATCTATCATGCCAACCTGCGTCATGGCACAAGGACCATCAAAAGGAATGTCTGAAATACAGGTTGCAATTGCTGCACCCAGCATAGCCACCAGTTCAGGACGACATTCAGGATCAACACTCATTACCATATTGTTTAAAGTTACATCATTCCGGTAGTCCTTTGGAAACAAAGGGCGCATTGGCCTGTCAATAACGCGGCTTGTAAGGATCGCATTTTCAGAAGCCTTTCCTTCTCTTTTATTAAACCCTCCAGGAATCTTACCTACTGCATATAATTTCTCTTCATACTCTACACTAAGGGGGAAGAAATCAATCCCCTCTCTTGGCTTGTCCGATGCAGTTGCTGTGGATAATACTGTGGTATCCCCATAATGCATGAACGCGCACCCATTTGCCTGTTTCCCTACTCTGTCTATGTCGACTTTAAGGGTACGTCCTGCAAGTTCCATTGAAAACGTCTTGTACATATTCTCTCTCCTTTTCTTATCTTACCGGCTGTCTGTGCATGCTTTCTGCACAGCAGCATATTACAAAGGGCGGAGTCCGAATTTCGGTATGCTCCGCCCTAAAACTGCCATCTTTACTTTCTAAGTCCCAGTTTTTCAATCAAAGCACGATATCTTTCAATATCTTTCTCTTTCAGATAATTAAGAAGACCACGTCTTTGACCTACCATCTTGAACATACCTCTTCTGGAATGATTATCCTTCGGATGTTCTTTCAAATGATCTGTAAGTTCCTGAATTCTTGCTGATAATACTGCAATCTGTACTTCCGGTGAACCTGTATCACCTTCACATCTTGCATATTCTTTCATAATAGCTGTTTTCTTTTCTTTAGAAATCATTGTATTTCCTCCTTATTTTCAAACCGCCTGATGCCAGGAAGTGGTCGGAGTGTCCAAACTTCTGAGCATCGGCTGATTTCATGCTTATTTATGATAGCATAACTCCTCTTATGTGTAAAGGACTTTTTCATCCTGATTTTTTAATCCTGAAGAATCCTCACCATTTTATAAGGTGTTCTATAATTATAGTTGGAAATTTTAATACCCGTTTTCGGACTGCTGGCATGAATCACCTGCCCATTTCCAATATAGATAGCAACATGGTTGACGGTTCCGCCCTTTGCGTAAAAAATCAAATCCCCAGGCTGCAGCTCTGATGCATTAATGCTTGTCCCCATGTTAGCCTGCGCTCTTGAGGAATGCGGCAGGGAAACACCATATTTGCCAAATACACTTAAGACAAAACCGGAGCAGTCTGCACCCTTTGTAAGACTGGTGCCGCCCCAAACGTAAGGGTTGCCTAAAAATTGTTTCGCATATTGACACAAATCTACACGCACATCCGAAACACCTTGTCCATACAAAAGCTCTGTCATTGTAATGGCTGTTTCCAAATCCGATTTCACTTCCACATAATCACTGGATACAAAAACCTCTTCATCATCCAGATACACTTTGATCCATCCATCATCCTGAATCTCTACTATATCAAGCATTTCCCCTGATGCAACCTGGGTAATCACTTCTGCATCCGTATTTGGAAATTCCCTGATATTCAAACCATCAGCAGTCGCCACTGCAATTGCTGAAGCAAGTTCCTCCCCGCGTTTTTTTGCCTCAAAACCAGTAAGGAGATATTCCTCCTTCACATAACCTTCCACTTTACCGGAAGTAATATAGGCCCATCCATTTTCGCTGCTTACAATTTCACATGCGGCATTTTTAGGAAGCTTGCCCACCAGCTTGCCTGACTCGTCAGGGGCTTGTCTGATATTTAGGTTGTTTTCTTCCACGTTGCATATGCCAAGGTGGGTATATCC
This sequence comes from Lachnospiraceae bacterium UBA7199, assembly GCA_002490775.1. Classification (GTDB taxonomy): domain Bacteria; phylum Bacillota; class Clostridia; order Lachnospirales; family Lachnospiraceae; genus Suilimivivens. Next base: position 67,835 of record DKUR01000083.1, read on the forward strand.
CCATAAAGCGCCCTCTGCCTGCTTTGCAATTTCCTTATATTCTGTTTCTGTCAGCTTGGAATAAAAAATATCTCCGATTCCGGCTGTAAGCAATTCTGTCTCTTCCGAATCCTGCTTCCTGCCTTTTTCATTTGCTTCTGCTGCTTTTAGATTTATTGGTTTTCCAAGGAAAGCTACTGCGGTAAGCACACATATTCCCTGTATCATCTTTCTTTTCACGCCTGACCTCCAAAGTTGTTACAAAATTATTACAAATTCATCATTGCCATTATAGCAAGTTCCCTTTGGTCTGTCAACGAGTGTTTATGGACTTTTTTATGCATATGCCTTTTCAAGATGATATTTTCTTCCCTGTTCAATATCTTTTTCCATCTGTTCCTTCAGCTTTTCAACGCTCTCAAATTTTTGTTCAGGCCGCTTAAATTGTAACAATTCCGTCACAATTTTTCTGCCATACATGTCCTTGTCAAAGTCATACAAATAGGTTTCCACGCTGATATTACTGGTAGAATTTACCGTAGGTTTCAGTCCGATATTTGTTATCCCCGGATAAACTGCTCCTTCAAAAAGCACCCGCGAATAATACACTCCTTTAGGAGGAAGCAGCTTTTCCTTCTCAGGATACAGGTTTAAAGTAGGCATCCCCATCTTTCTTCCAAGCCGGTTTCCACGCTCTACCTGCCCTTCAAAGCTGTAAAATCTTCCAAGAAGCCGGGCAGTCTTCTCCATATCCCCTTTTTCAACCTCTTCCCTTACATAAGTAGAACTGATCTCCCGCCTTTCTTCATATACCTTATTTATAATCTCTACCTGATAATCCAACCGCCCTGCCATCTGGATAAGAAGCTCCTTGTTGCCAAGCCCTTTATAGCCAAAGGACACATCTTCTCCGGCAGCAATATATCCTGCATGCATCTGACGAACAAGAATTTTTTCCACAAATTCCTCAGGCGGCGTAGCAGCAGTCTCTTCATTTAACGGAAATTCTACCAAAATATCTACGCCTATAGCTTCAAATAACTGTCTTTTTTCATACCGGGTGGTAAGCTCTGCCTCCTTCGACTGCCCAAAAAAAGCTGCTGCAGAAGGATGAAAGGTAAAAACCACTGCAGCCATTTTCTTTTCTTTCATTTTAATGATATGGGACAAAAGCTCCATATGCCCCCTGTGTACACCATCAAACTTTCCAATGGCAACAGCAGATTTTTGTTCTATCTGAAATTTAATTGTGTCACAAATAATCTTCATAATCCATCCTTATCCACCATTTGTATTACACTTCCGGTAAAAAAAGCTTCACTGGACAAAACAAACTGTACTGCCTCTTGTAACTGTAGATCCCGTAAAAAATCCCTCTGTGGTCATACACCCGCATCTCTTGTCCATCTTTTATTTTTCCTGAAATCTTATATACAGAAACACTTTCTGGTTGAAAATCCTCCAAATTCAACTGGTTTCCATTTTTAAGTGTTTTAAATCGCTCTTCTCTCACGTAAATAGCAGGGATTTTCTCAAACATCTTCTCTATTGGAATCACTACCTGGGAAAGCTGTCCTTTTTCCGCAAGACTTTGAAGCTGTTCAAGGGTATATGCCTGATCTATTTTAAACTCACCTACTTTTGTCCTCATCAAGCTTGCCATAACGCCGCCGCATCCAAGGTTCTGCCCAATATCATGGCACAAGGTTCTGATATAAGTGCCCTTTGAGCATTTTACTCTGATGGTATATTCTGGATGCGCTTTTTTTATCACTTCTATCTCATAAACAGTGACCGGCCTGGGTTTTCTCTCAATTTCTTTTCCTTCCCTTGCAAGCTCATAGAGTTTTTTTCCATTAACCTTAAGGGCCGAATACATGGGAGGAATCTGCTGCAAATCCCCCTGAAAGGAAGCAATTACCTGCTTTACCTGCTCTGGATCGATCTCTACATTTTTTCTGCTTAAAACTGTTCCTGAAAGATCCTGTGTATCCGTAACGATCCCAAGCCGCAAAACTGCAATATATTCTTTGGTTCTATCTGCAAGCAGATCGCAAAGCTTTGTTCCGTTTCCGAGACATACAGGAAGAACCCCCACCGCATCCGGATCAAGGGTTCCTGTGTGACCAATTTTTTTCTGTTTACAAATACCACGAAGCCTGGCTACCACATCATGAGATGTATAGCCGGCTTCTTTATATACATTTATCATTCCATGATACATATTTGATCCTAAGCCTTTCTTTAAATCTGCTATAACTGCTGCGCGATCTGCGCTGCTAAATTGTTGGCTATATCATGAAAAGTTCCCTGCATCGTAACTCCTGCAGCCCTCACATGCCCGCCGCCTCCAAAGAAAGCCGCCACCTTGGCAACATCCACTTTTCCATTAGACCGCAGACTTACCTTATACTTCATGGATTCAATCTGATACATAAAAATTGCACATTCCACACCTTTGGTATTTCTTAATTGACTTACAATTCCCTCCAGATCACTAGGCTCTGCCTGATAAAAATTCATGGTTTTTTTATCAATCATGCTGACCACGCATCTGCCATCCATAAAAAGAATGCTCTCTAAAAGCGCCCTGCCTAAAATCTGGTTTTGAACATAGGTCTTCTCATAAAAAGTTTCATCAATCAGTCTGGAAAAATCAAAACCATAATGAATCAGCTCCGCTGCAATCTTTAATGTTTCCGGTGATGTGTTAGAATACTGAAACACTCCTGTATCATGAATCATTCCGATATATAATGCCTTGGCTATTTCCACATCGATCAAAGACTTATCTTCCATTACTTTATAAACAAGCTCACTGGCAGAACTTGCCGAAGGCTCAATATAATTCACCATTCCAGTTCCGCTATTGCTTATATGGTGATCTATATTAATGGTTTTTTTTGCACTGTCAAAATATTTTTCGGCCTCGCCGATCCTTGTCTTATCGGAATCTAACACTATGAATACATCAAAAACATCTGTCTTTGTACAAAAATCTGTATGTATTTCATCTATGTCCTTTATACAGTTAAAGATATCTGCCGGCTTTTCAAGCATGACCTGAACCTCTGCCATAGGACACGTTTTTTTCAAGTAAAGATAAAGCCCCATAACTGCCCCGACACAGTCTCCATCGGGGCGCAAATGACCACTGATACCAATGGCCGCCGCATTTTTTACTTCTTCACAAATATTCATAACCATCGATCTCCGTTTTTACTCTTCATCATCTTTCCGGTTAACTTCATCAATCAGTTTAGACATTTTCACGCCATATGCAATGGACTGATCCACAATAAAGCGTATTTCCGGTGTATTCCTAAGATTAACTCTTCTTGCAAGTTCTTTGCGGATATAGCCTTCTGCACTTTTTAAGCCTTCCAGCGTGGCCTTTTGCAGATCCTCATCTCCATATACGCTGATCCATGCTTTGCAGGTCTTTAAATCAGGCGCAACTTCCACAGAAACCACAGAAGTTAAAGGACTGATTCTGGGATCTTTTAAATCTCCTCTGATGATTTCTGCCAAAGTTTTTTGTACTTCCCCGTTAATACGGGTATTTTTCATACTGTTTTTTCTCACCTGGGGACCTCCACCATAATATAAGCTTCTACAATATCAAGTTCCTGCATCTGATCAAATCCATCAAAAACAAAACCGCATTCAAATCCAGCCTTAACTTCTTTAACATCATCCTTAAATCTCTTTAAGGAAGAAAGCTGTCCTTCGTAAATCTGCTCTCCTTCTCTGCTGATCCGTACCTTGCAGTCTCTCTGGAACACACCGTCAAGCACATAAGAACCCGCAATATTACCTACAGCAGATGCCTTAAAGATCTGTCTTACCTCTGCATGCCCAATTACTTTTTCTTCATAAACCGGATCCAGCATTCCCTTCATCGCAGCTTCAATATCTTCGATGGCCTGGTAAATAACTCTGTAAAGTCTGATGTCAACGCCTTCCCGTTCTGCAATAGTTTTTGCCATTGCATCCGGACGCACATTAAAGCCAATGATAATCGCTGATGATGCAGAGGCCAATGAAACATCGGATTCGTTGATAGCGCCTACGCCGCCATGAATACATTTTACAACCACTTCTTCGTTGGAAAGCTTCATAAGGCTCTGCTTTACTGCCTCCACACTGCCCTGTACATCCGCCTTAACAATAATATTAAGTTCCTTTAAATTGCCTGCCTGAATCTGGCTGAATAGATCATCCAGAGACATCTTTGCCTTAGTCTCTTCCAGCATCTTTTCCTTGTTTTGCGCGAGGTAAGTTTCTGCATAAGATTTTGCAGTTTTATCGTTTTCATGGGCAATAAACACTTCGCCTGCACTTGGTACATCAGAAAGTCCCAATATCTCAACAGGTGTAGAGGGATCTGCTTCTTTTACTCTTCTGCCCTTATCGTCAATCATAGCCCTTACCTTGCCATGACTTGCACCGGCAGAAATGAAATCTCCTACATGAAGGGTTCCTTTCTGCACCAAAACAGTGGCTACCGGTCCCCGTCCCTTGTCCAGTTCAGCCTCGATCACAAGACCTCTTGCCCGTCTGTTGGGATTTGCCTTTAATTCCAGTATTTCCGCTGTAAGCAGGATCGTTTCAAGCAGTGTTTCAATTCCCTCACCGGATTTTGCTGAAACAGGCACAAATTCTGTTGTTCCACCCCAATCAACAGGAATCAGTTCATACTCTGTCATTTCCTGTTTTACCCTGTCAATGTTTGCTCCCGGCTTGTCGATCTTATTTACCGCTACAATAATTTCAATTCCGGCAGCCTTCGCATGGTTGATTGCCTCCACCGTCTGGGGCATAACCCCATCATCTGCCGCAACTACCAAAATTGCAATATCTGTAGAATTCGCACCACGCATACGCATTGCTGTAAATGCTTCATGTCCCGGCGTATCAAGGAATGTTATAGACTGACCGTTAACATTTACAGTATATGCACCTATGTGCTGTGTAATACCACCAGCTTCTTTATCTGTCACATTTGTTTTACGGATCGCATCAAGGAGGGAAGTTTTACCATGATCTACATGCCCCATTACACAGATAACTGGAGGCCTGTTTTCCATTTTTTCCTCTTCTTCTTCCTCTTCTTTCAGCAATTCTTCAATTACATCAACTTTTACTTCTTTTTCACAAATTATTTCATATTCAATGGCAATATTTTCTGCATCTTCAAAGGAAATCTCTGAATTTACAGTTACAATCTGCCCTTGCAGGAACAGTTTCTTGATAATGACAGAAGGCTGAAGCTTCATCTTATCGGCAAGTTCCTTAATGGTAAGGGATTCAGGAATAGAAATCACTTTGATCTGTTCCTCAACGGTTTCTTCCACTTTCTTTTCAGGTTTAATAAACCTGCCTGCCTTATTTTTATTCTTGATAACAGCCTCGTCATCCTCATAGATAAAGTCTTTCTTTGACTTTTTTTCTCTCTCCTGTCCTATTCTGCGCTTCTCTTCATCCCTGCGCTTTTCCTCCTTAATCGGGGCATCCGCAGCGAAACTTTTACCCGGCTTTTCGGTACGCTTAAATCTATTTTCCTGCCCCTTGTCGCTTCTTTCAGGGCGGTTATTATTGTTACCATATCTGTTATTATTCCGGTCAGCGCCATTATTCCGGAAATCATTCCTGCCACTTTGACCGCCTGGACGATTAGTGCCTTCAGATCTGCGGGCGTCATTCCTTGCAGGCCTTTCTCCCTGATTGTTTCCAGAATTTTCCTGAGTTCTCTCATTCTTCTTAAGCCTCTCGTCTTTATGGAATGGTTTCGGGGCAGCAGTTTCCTTTACAGGAGGCGTGCTTTCAGCCGCACTGACATTTTGTGGTTTTTGCACGTTTTTAACAGGCTGCTTATCTCCCATCATTTTCCTTGCATTTTCTTTAAAATCTACCTGCATGCTTTCTGGGATAGAAGGCGCTGTTAAAGGGCGGATGATCTTATGCGGCGTTTCTGTCTGAGTTTTTCCCTGCCCCTGTCCCGGACGTCCTGCATTTGTATTTGAATTTACATTTGGATTTCTATTTCCCTGTGCCGGCCTGCGGTCATTTTGGGGGCGCTGCCCCTGCATATTGCTGTTATGGGGATTGCTTACAAAAATTATCTTTTTCTTTTTCTTAGGCGCTTCCCCTTTATTTTGCACCGGCCTGCCATTTTTATTTTCCTGTCCGTTTTCTGTTTTGTCTTCTGTAGATTTTGCTGGTGATGTTTCATTTCCAGCATCCGGTGCAGGTGGTGATTTTAGTTCTGTTAGAGGCGCTGTGTCTTCCTTTGCCACTGCAGCGGATGCATCCTCTTTTATCTCTTCCCGTTTTCCAAATGCCTTTCTGACTAAAGCTGCCACATCTTCTTCTAATGAGCTCTGCGCTGCTTTTGCCTCAATTCCTTTATCCTGTAAAAAACTAATAATTTCTTTGCTTTGCTTTCCCAATTCTTTTGCTATTTCATGCACTTTAATTTTGGCCATTCTATTACCTCCGTCTTGCTTCCTATGATTCTTCCAAATGTTTCCATATATTTTCTGCCATCTTCCCGTTTGTAACTGCAATTGATGAACGCATCTGCCGTCCAATTGCTCTCCCAAGATTTTCCTTTGAGGCATAAAAATAAATCGGTACTTTATAAAACTTACACATATTAGTAAACTTCTTTTTTGTATTATCGGAAGCGTCGCTGCTAACAATTACTAATGCTGCCTTGCCTTCCTTCACTGCCTTTTCCGTAGAGAACTCACCACTCACTAAATTTCTTCCTTTTGCAGCCAGCCCCAAAAGGGATAATATTCTATCATTCATTCAGAGCATCAAACTCCTTTTCCAGATTGTCATAAACTTCATTTGGAATACTCATTTTGAAAGACCGTTCTAATCCTTTATTCTTTCGCGCCCTTAAAAGACACTCACCTGACTTACAAAGATAAGCTCCTCTTCCATTTTTTTTCCCGGTTACATCTAAAACGATTTCCTCTTCCGGCGTTTTAAGGATGCGCATCATTTCCTTTTTACTTTTCATCTCTCCGCATCCGATACACTGCCGCATGGGAATTTTTTTCGCCATTCAAATTCCCCCTTACTCTGTAATCTCAGGTGCTTCTTCCCCATATTCCTCGTATTCTTCGTCATACGCATCATACTCGTCATATTCATCCATATAATCTTCATAACGGAAGCCTGGTGCATCCTTTGCCTGGGTTTCACTCTTTATATCGATCTTGTATCCGGTAAGTCTTGCCGCCAGTCTTGCGTTCTGGCCTTCCTTACCAATCGCAAGAGAAAGCTGATAATCAGGAACTACCACCTTTGCTGTCTTTTCATCAGGATCAGCAAACACAGCAACGATTTTTGCCGGGGAAAGCGCATTTTGGATCAAATTACCCGGATTTTCATCCCAATTAATGATATCGATCTTTTCTCCCCGAAGTTCTTCCACAATTGAGTTTACTCTTGCACCGTTTAATCCTACACACGCTCCCACTGCGTCTACATTTGGGTTATTGGACCTGACTGCCATCTTTGTTCTGCTTCCTGCTTCTCTGGCAATACTCATGATCTCCACTGTGCCATCTTTGATTTCGGTAACTTCTGACTCAAATAACCGTTTGATCAACTCCGGATGGGTACGGCTGACTAAAATCCTTGGTCCTTTAGGTGTATTCTTAACCTCAAGAATATATACCTTAATTCTCTCCGTAGGCTTAAATACCTCCCCTTTTACCTGCTCGCTTTCATTTAATATGCCATCCGCCTTGCCTAAATTAATGCTGATATTTCTGCCCATATACCGCTGCACAATACCAGTCACAACATCTTTTTCTTTTTCAAAATACTGATTATAAATAACGCTTCTTTCTTCTTCGCGAATCTTTTGCAGAATCACATTTTTTGCATTTTGTGTTGCAATACGTCCAAATTCTTTTGATTTAATTTCCACATGGATAATATCTCCCAGCGCTGCATCCGATTTAATTTCCACTGCATCCTCTAATGAAATCTGAAGGCAGTCATCCTCTGGTGTCTCTACAACTTCTTTTTCCGCATAACAAAGGAAATCGCAGGTATCTCTGTCAATTTCCACCTTAATATTGTCAGACTTTCCAAAATGGTTTTTGCATGCTGTGATCAGAGAATTTTCAATTGCTTCAAACAATGTTTCTTTACTGATTTCCTTCTCCTTTTCTAAGATATCCAGTGCTTCCATTAATTCTTTGTTCATTTTCCCTTATCCCTTTCCGCCCTTATTTTTCGGACTAAAAATCTAATGTCAGTTTTATAACCGCTATGTCTTTTCTGTTAAAAACAATATCTTCTATTCCCTCTTTTAAAGCCGCCCCCAAGGTAACTGTTTCTTCGTCAAATGCCTTTAGTATTCCGGTAAACTCTTTCTTTCCATTTATAGGCTTATAGGTCTTTACTTCAACCTCTTCCAGCAGACTTCTTCTAAGATGTTTATCTTTTTTTAAAGTCCTGCCAAGTCCAGGAGAACTTACCTCTAAAATATAAGCATCCTCGATAAAATCTGTTCGATCCAATTCATCTGACAACGCCCTGCTTACCGCCTCGCAATCATTTATGTTTACTCCATCCTCCTTGTCAATATAACATCTTAAATACCACTCGCTGCCCTCTTTCACATACTCAACGTCATAAATCTCTACATGATTTGCATCTGCAATGGGCTTTAGCAATTCTTCCGTTCTTACTTCATAATTTTCTTTTTTTGACATCCATTCACCTCTAAAAATTTCCTAAAAAAGAGTGGACCGGCAAGTCCACTCTAGATTAGTAATTATCTTTAATTCTATTGTATTGTAGCACCCTGCTTAAAAAAAAGCAATATGCATTCTTACTTTTTTTGTTTTTCTTCCTTATATAAAAGGATCAAAAGCACTGCTGCCATAAGAATAAAGCCTAAACCGCCAATTACTCCTGTAGGCGCCGGCCCTAAAAATACGTTATAGGGATTCTGCAAAGAAGTAAAACAAAGTCCTATAGCCGAAAGCCCATTTAAAACAGCATGCCCAATCACAGCAGGAATACAACTTTGTGTCCTGATTGTCACATAGGATAAGAAAATTCCTATTACAATACAAAACAGACACATTGCCAAAATTCCAGCCACCGGATATCCCCGGTACCCCAAGCCATAATTATGCCCCATAACTGTTAATGGTGCATGCCAAAGTCCCCAAATTACACCTGTAATTAATAGTGCAGGCACCACCTTAAGCTGTCCAAGCATCTTAGGAAGAAGATAGCCGCGCCATCCCCATTCTTCGCCAAAGCAATTTATAAAATTTAAAAGAGGCGACAAAAACACTCCCATGAGCACCTGACTGATTATGATACTTTTTAATTCACTGCTATTTACCGTCACACCCCGGGATTCATATAGAACTTTTATATATCCCATATTTCCATCAAACTGTGCGGGATAAAGCAAAAAGTACAAAGCCGCCCCTAAAAAGATGAAAAACACAGTTCCAAACCAGGCCAGCGCATAATATTTCAGGTTTCCCTTTAAATGAGGTGCCAGCATCAAATTATCCTTTGACAGCTTTTCCCCTGTCATAAGCCTTGTAAAAAGCGCGCCGCAAGCCGGAAAAAACATGACTCCCGCCACAAGCAATTGTGCCAGATAAGCCTGATTTAAATCTGTGCTTCCAACCATAGGCCTGATTACAAAAATTTCCACCCCATAGGTCAGGAAGAAAGTAATTCCCAAAAAAATGGCAATTCTCTTAAGATCAGACTTTTTTTCTAATTTTTTTTCCATCATCATTTTAAATTACCCTTCAACGATCAGGTATCTTCCGTCTCCAATATCAAAGACTTCATCCGCTTCAAGAATTTCTTCTTTATCCATTCCTTCCACGTCAAGGCCTTCTTCTTCAAAAAATTCCCATACCTCATCAAGAGAATTCACCACAACTGCAAGGCATTCTTCCAAAAATGCCTCGGCCTCTTCAAGATTAGAAGCTACATTTTCCTCTGGAAACAACTGTCCCTGATTTTCTAAGAAACATTGTAAAACCACATCATCAAACTCATGCATACCAATACCCATGCCTTTCTTCCATGAGCCTTCCTTAGGAAGATATCTCCCTTCGGAATGGGCCCGAATTTATCCCATTGCAACAATCATCTGTTACTATATATTATGCTGTGCATATTTGATTCAGTCAATACCTTCCAATATTTTTTGTTTGATAATTTGATAAACTCCCTTATCTTTCCATCCCGGGCAAACATGACCGGCCGCTTCTTTCACTTCTTCCACCGCAGTGTCAACCGCATAGCTTGTTCCCGCTGCCAGCATCATGCCAATATCGTTATTATTATCTCCAAAGGCCATCGTTTCTTCTTTATGGATTCCAAGAAAATTTTCCAGTGTTTTAAGTCCATTTCCCTTATCTACGGAGCGGTCCATAAAATCCACCCATTCCTCACCGGCCATACATGCTTTTACTTTATCTTCCCACGCAGGTATAAAACTGCCTTCGCCCAGCTTTCGAATACTTTCCTTACGGTAAACAGCAATCTTGATAATTTCTTCCTTTTCTTCCAGCACGTCTCCAACCAGCCTGAATTGATTATGATATCCATAAGTAAGCAGATCAATAAAATCCTGGTTTTTGCTTTCAACCAGACTTCCTTTTGCAGTGGAAATCACAGTCTCGCACTCTCCATAATAAGGCCGCAGCATAGCCATAATGCCCTCAATATGTTCTTTTTTCATGGGGGTTATAGAAATATTTTTGTTTTGGTAGCAAATATGGGCCCCATTTTCTGCAATATAAGCAATTTCATCCGCTACATCCCGGAAAACATTGCGCAGGCTAAAGTACTGTCTGCCGCTTGCCGCACAAAACAAAATCCCTTTTTCCTTTAGTTTATAAATGGTCTCCACCATCTCTTCATACAAATCTGGTGTGGAATCCTGAATCAGCGTTCCATCCACATCAGATGCAATTAATTTAATCATGGCTTATAATCCCTCACTGCCTCAAGCGCTGGAAGTGCATTTCCCTGATAATCAAATAACGCCTGATTTGCCCATTCATTGCCACAAGGCCCCTTATCTTCAATATATTGCAGCGAGCTTTCTGTTGCCCAGCCGCTTCCCGGAACCGGTATCCATGCCGGCTCCCAGTAAAAGAACCCTTTTCCCCTTTTTTCAGGCACTTCTTCCAGCCTTTCCATAAGAGTCCTCATAAAATTACTCTGTCCTTCTTTTGTCATAGGATATTCTATCTTATCCACCAGTTCCTGCCTGGTTGCCATTCCTTTTCTTTCCTCTTTTGAAAGCTTTTCAAAGGATGCATAATCTTCCATTGTATATCCCATAGACACTTCTGCAACAATCAGATCCTTTTTGTACCGTTTTGCAATATCCTTCATATTATCAATCAGCATATCCATTGTACCATGCCAGAAAGGATAATAAGAAAGCCCTATCACATCAAAATCTCCTCCCCTGCTTGTAAAGTTATCAAACCATTCCCGATAAAGTGCATTATTTCCACCGTTATCTAAGTGGAGCATTACCTTAATCTCCCTGCCTGAAAGTCTGGATACTTCACGTACTGCCCGTACTCCCGCTTTCACATATCTGGCAATGTTGTCATACTCCGGCACCCGTCCTGTAGGCCAAAGGAGGCCATTTGACAATTCATTTCCCACCTGAACCATTTCAGGCAGAAGATTTTCTTTTAAAAGTTCACTTAGGGTAAGTCTGGTATAATCATAAACTGCCTGTTCCAACTGCTCCACAGAATAACCTCTCCACGCCTTAGGCACAAACTGCTTTCCCGGATCAGCCCAGAAATCACTATAATGATAATCAAGCAAAATATCAAACCCTAACTCCTTCCCCCGGCGCAGCAGCTTCTTTGCAGTTTCAAAATCATTTGTTCCAGCACCGTAAGGATCGCCATCTTCCGAATAAGGATGATTCCACAGTCGTATCCTGATCGCATTTACATCATAATCTTTTAATATAGAAAGAAGCTCCCTTTCTTTTCCCTGATCAAAAAACTTTCCTCCACAGCGTTCCACTTCCAAAAGAGTAGATACATCCATTCCTTTATAATACTTCATCTTGTCCAAATTCCTTCCTGCTTTATAGTTACAAAAATACATTAAATTATTCCCAATGTCAAACAACGAATGACACGCTTCGCGAGCCATTCTTATGTTCACAACGGATGCCAGGCTTTGCCAGCCATCCTTATGTTAATAAAGGAGCTGTGCATTTTTCACAGCCCCTTTCATCTTACATCAGTCAAAATTTGTAAACCGTTTATACATATCACGATAACGGAATCTTACCATTTCATTCTTGGCAAGTACATCCTCCTCTGTTCCTGTATACTGACATCGAATACAATAATATTCTTTTTTCTCCTTATCATAAAACATGTCAATATCTAAATCTCTCATAAAACAGGAGGGACATCTGTAATTTAATTTGCCTTTTCCAGCTTGAGCCATGTGGAAACTACCTCCTTATCCATAAGTGTTGTTTTATACCCCAGTGTAAACATGGGTGAAAATGCATAGCCTTCTTTGATATATCCTACCGCCTTTTCATCAGACATTCTCATTGACACCTTTGTATCAACAGGCGGAATAACCGCTTCTACGGATGAAGCTCCTGCTTCCTCTTCTTCCCTGCATTTATAAGCATAAGCAATTGTCTTATCCTCATTTTTCCCCTTGCAGGTAAGCGTGATCTCAGACATATCCTCTGTGTATTCTGTGGTTCCATAGCAGGCTACCATATATTCATTTAATTCAACCTTAGCTTCAGGATTGCTCATTTCAAGAACAGTTCTTTCCATTCTGATCTCTGAACTTCCTTCTTCAAAATAGATTTTCGTCTGAAGCTTCACTGTCAGATCATAAAACTCAATGGTAACAGGCTCTAAAGTAAGAATTCTTGTCTTTTTCCCATCTGCAATCATTTCTTCACTAAACTTAGCTTTTGTCCTGCACAAACATAAATCTACTTCCTCACCATGATAGGAAAGCTTGGCGCTTCTTACGGTTCCTTCCCCTGCATAATGGGTGAAGTAGCCTGCACGGTATTTTTCCTGAATCAGGAACGGATAAGAGGCGTCCTGAATATGAGGCGTTCCTATCCCCACCTCCCATTTCAGCTTTGCCGCATAGGGACGGAGATCCACAAGCGCGCCACCCTGATCCATGTTAATGCAGGCACGCATATAAGGATCACAATACCAGAATAGCTGCTTGTCAGAACCATAAAGAATATCTCTCCACAGTGCACACTCAGGCTCTGTATAAGTCTTTTTGCTTCTGAAATAATCAGCAAACTCCGCCATAGTCATATCTTCCAGCCTGCCTTCTTCCTTCAGCTTTCCGTAATAAGCCATACCGTCATCATAAGACTTTTTAAGAAGCTCAAAAGGTGCTTCCCAGCGTCCCATCTTATTTAGCCAGCCAGGTCCTACAAACATCATATTGTAGGCATAGCCGTTGTTATATTTCTCCAGCGAACGGTACTGGTCAATCAAATTATATAAATAAGGATATTCCCACGTTTTGGTATCATAAATCATACCCCGCAGAACGTTCTGGGGATGTGTCCCAAAGTTAGAGCCATTTCCGTCATAGCATGCAAGCAGATCTCTGGAAAGATGTGGAATTGCAACAATGCCGCTGTCTTCTGCCTCATTTGCTGCCGGCGCATGAATATTCTGCTTAGATGGTATCCAGGGATTCCAAGGGCCTCCATCCATAAAAGTATACCAGGAATTATTACAGGTGTGATATGCCTTGGGGCCTTCCTCCCAACAGGTTGCCACTGCACACTTTACAGATGGATATTTTTCTTTGATATAATTTACAAGTTCAGCATCCATGTAATAGGAACCTGTAGATTCCGGATAAAAGCCAAAAATATCATAAAATTTTCCAAACACATCATCTACAATGGATTTTTTATCTTCCATAGAAAACATCCAGATGCAAAAATCTTTTGTTTTGTACTTTTCCCTGAATTCCTTGCAAGGTAGTCCCAGAAGAGATAATGCAATCTCATCCCCGTACTTTTCATGATGTTCTTTTGCAATTGAAATTGCCTCCTCATTAAAAAGGCTGGCATATGTCATTTGAATCGTGGTTTTTAAGCCATACTTATGCGCACAGTCCTGCTGCAGTCTGAAAATATCTAAAGATTCTGTAAGCAGCGCATCTCTTCCAATATCTTCTTCCTTTCCATGTCCGGTCACTTTCTCTGCATATTCAGGCACCATTTCCGGCCGATGGATAATATTAACAACAAATTTTTCCAACTTTTTATTCCTGTCCCTTCCCATATAATAGCATTTTAAACCTTCGTTGATTCATTAATTACAAGCTGATATCCAAGTAACGTTCTATCTGCAACTTCTTTTTTTTCAATACAGTCAACTAAGAGACTGCAGCTTGCCGCACCAAGCTCCATCGCATCAAATTGAAGCGATGTAATGGCAGGCTGGTGATTTTCCAGCATTCTGCTGTTGTAAAAAGAAGCTACCTTAATATCCTGTGGTACTTTGAAGCCTTCACTTTCCAGTGTGTTCAACACATGAATGCAAATGGCATCATCCATACACAAAATACATTCTACTCTTTTTAAAAGCAACTCTTTAACTGCTTCCTCAATCTTTATTTTACTACATGCATCGGTATAGATCACACCATTATCAACCGGAATCTTATTTTTCTCAAATGCATCCTGATATCCCTTCAGGCGGTTTTGATTTACAATATTGCGTATGCTGCCTCCAATCAGTGCCAATTTTCTTATTCCTTTTTTTAAAAGCAAACTTGTAAGTTCACTGCATCCGGCCAGATGATCATTATCAATCTGCGGCACACTTTTATCTTCTGCAGCGCCAATGGCAATAAAGGGAATTCCTGTTTTTTTCAGATATTCCATAGCCGGATCATTTTCCAATGTCCTCCCAAGAATAATGCCATCTACTTTTCGGTTATCAACAAGGCGTTCCAGCCTTGAGATATCATTTTCCGTTACCATAGAAATGATCACGTCGTAATCCAAGTCCGACGCCCTACTGCTAACGCCCCACATGCAATTTTGAAAAAAAGAAAGTTCTGTAAGATTGTAATCCTCCGGCATAACAAAGCTGATATTGAACGTTCTGGACTGTGCCAGTCCTTTTGCAAGGGCATTAGGCCTATAGTTATTTTCATTAATATATTTTAAAACTTTTTCTCTTGTTTCTATTCCAATCCTACCCTTTCCAGAGATTGCTCTGGAAACGGTAGTTTTGGAAATATTTAATTCTCTTGCAATATCATCAATTGTCATATTTCAATACTTCTCAGGTCCTATATGCAGCAAACCATTAACCCTTTACTGCACCGCCTGTAACACCTTCAACATAATACTTCTGCAGACACATGAACAAAATTGTTACCGGAATTGCAACAAGTACGCCGCCGGCACAGAACCTTGTGAAAAAGCCCTGATAATCATTTGTCCATACCCATCTCTGTAATGCTACTGCCACATTATAACTATCACTATATCCAAATGCTACGTAAGATGCAAACACGTAATCACACCAAGGTGCCATGAAAGCTTCCAGTGCCGTATAAATAATAATAGGTTTTGCCAGCGGCAGGATGATGGTAAGTGCGATCCTCGCATTTGAAGCACCGTCAATTCTTGCTGATTCGTCCAGTGCTTTGGGAACTGTATCCAGGTATCCCTTACTTACATAATATTTCATACCGGCACTGGCAACAGTAACCAGAATTAAGCCCGGGATAGCCCCTGCCTGTGTCAGTCCTATCTGCTTTAATAGGAAATACAGACAGATCATGGTAAGGAACCCAGGGAACATACCAAGAATCAGCCAAAGCTGCATCATAAAATTTCTTCCCTTAAAACGGCTTCTTGATAAAGCATATGCCACGCAAAGAATCATAATTGTATTGAGCACAGCCACAGAAAAAGCTATGATCAATGTATTTAAATACCATCTTACAAAAGAGCATTCTTCACTGAAAAGGTATGCGTAATTGTCCCATGAGAAAGCCTTTGGAATAATATAGGATACCATGCCGCCATACTCTGTTGCATAAGAACGGAAGCTCTGGAATACCAGCCCTACAAAAGGGAACAGCCAAATAATGCTCATAAGGATTAATACGATATAGGTAATTGTATTACTGACTTTATTATGAAAACTTTTTGATCTTGTCTTATTTGTTTTTGCCATTATTGGAATCCCTCCTCATCCTTTACAGACGGCAGGATACGATATACTACCAGTGATATTACTGCCGTAACCACAAATACCATGATACCAATTACTGCTGCCATTCGATAGTTTGTATCGTTAATGGTCAGCTTATACAGCCAGGTGATCAACAGATCCGTATATCCGGCTCCGCCCACCAGATCCATCGACTTCGGATTTCCCTGTGTTAACAGGAAAATCACATTAAAGTTATTTAAGTTACCTGTAAATGAAGTTAAAAGGTACGGCCCTGTTATAAACAGCATGTAGGGAAGTGTGATCTTCATAAACATCTGGAAACCGTTTGCCCCGTCAATTCTTGCACTTTCATACAGATCCTCAGGGATATTCATCAAAATACCGGTTGCCATCAGCATCATATAAGGAATGCCAATCCATACATTGATTATGATAATCAGGATACGTGCGTAAGTTGCATTTGACCAGAAGGGAATGAAATTATCAATTAATCCCCATTTTAACAGATATCCGTTTACCAGTCCGTCATTTGCAAACATCTTATAAACATAAAGCAGGGATACAAACTGGGGAATTGCAATGGTCATAACCAGAATGGTTCTCCACAGCTTTTTAAACTTAATGCCTTTTTTATTTATCATAATTGCAACGCCCATTCCCAGAAAATAATTCAGGAAGGTTGCAAAAAATGCCCATACCAAGGTCCAACCCAATACAGTAAAGAAGGTGGAACCAAAACCTGCGGAGCCAATAGAAAACAGATTCTTAAAGTTTGCAAATCCCGTCCAGGAAAACAATGCGGCAGGCGGCTGATGATCCGCATCAAAATTGGTAAATGCAACACAAATCATGAAAATAATCGGCAGAATAATAAAGACAAATACGCCCAGATTAGGCAGCGCCAACAATGTCTTATCGAAATTTTCATTAATCAGTGAATACAAATCCTCTTTGGAGGTGGGAAGTTTTCTTCCCTGGGCAAGGTAGGTCTGAATCTGTCTGTTCTGACGTACATTCACCCTCCATAAATAAACAAATGCAATAATCACAAAAATTGTCAGTATGCCATAAAGCAAAATCAAAAAGCTGTTATCCCCATAAACGGTAACCGGAACCACTCCTGATTTATCCACGTATGTAGCTGTTGTACCCAGTGTAGGAATACCTGCAAGATATTTTGCTCCAAATGAAATCATGTAATAGAGAAAAAGAATTTCCACAGCTAAAAACACAATACCCCGAAGGAACTGCTTATGCATAAGCTGGCCAAAGCCCATAATCAGGAAAGACACCTTTGTTTTCCAGTCCCCTTCCGTAAAAGTTACTCCGATTTCTTTCACATTTTTGCCTATATTAGAAAACATATTCTGAATATTGGCAGATAGTTTACTTTCTTTCCCCATGTCCGCCTCCAAATCACAATTTTTTATGTTATACCTTTTGTTTTTAGTAAATTTCTTCGATAAAATTTTCCCTTTTTTACTTTTCATGACAGCCAAAAGCTGTTTTTCCCTTTAGCTGTCATGAAAAACAACGGACACCACGCTTCGCGAGCTGTCCTTATGTTAATAATGCTGCTGCAGGCCGCGGTAAGCAGCCCGCCATGCAGCCATATATCATTTTGTGATCTGCCTACTGAGCGTAGGATTCACAGGTTGCCTGGAACTCTTCCAGAACGCTCATTAATTCTTCATCAGATGCATTGTCATATTTGTCAGCAATTACATCATCACCAAGAGCTGTTGCCAGAGTCCAGTAATCGTTAGGATACTGTCCCTGAGGAATTGTGAATGCAAGCTGCTCAGCAAGTGCGGAAAGAGCTTCGTCAGACTGTACTGCACTGTCAGCTTGTGCTTCCATGTTGGAAGGGCCCCAGCCTACTTCATTGTAACGTGCAAGCTGAACTTCTGCACTTGAAAGGTATTTAGCAAGTTCAAGACAAACAACTGCCTTGTTGGTATCTGTCTGAGGCTTTAAGCCTAAAAGCTTGAATCCGCCAAATCCGCTGAACTGGAATGTTTCACCGTCAACAGTAAAGGTAGGAAGCTTTGCACATGCATAATTGTCGCCAAATACTTCTTTTGCTGCGCCTGAATCCCATGTACCATCAATGATTGCACCAGGATTTGTAGCATTGCTGATAGCGGAACCATTAAAGAAAGAAGGAGATTTGGACAGTTCGATCATCTTCTTTAAAGCCTTAACGCCATTGTCAGAAGCATATGTTACGTTAGCCTTCATAAACTTACCGTTAGAATCTGCATCATAAGTAAGCTGGCAGCCTGTTGCAAAGAAGAATGCTGTCTGATACCATCCAGAGTTGATTTCCATGTAAAAGCCCTTGCCCGCTGCTTCGCAGTCTGCAACGATCTTTTCAAGAGAAGTAGGATCGGTTACAACAGATTTGTCATAATACATAAAGTAACCATTGTCAGATGTAACAGGGAATGCATAGATTGCATCACCCATAGTAGCAGCGCCCACAGCGCCTGCATCATTACTTGTAGATACAAAATTAGCATAATCGCCGATAACTTCCATGATCGCGCCTGCTGATACAAGACGTGCCAGCTGATCCTGAGCAAATCCGTAGATATCTGCCCCCCCCTTCTACGTCAGTAACCATGTTGTTGGCTGCGTCACCTTCGCCAACAGCTTCGATTGTTACTGTGTAGCCGGCAAACTGGGGATTTTCTTCCATAAACTTATCAACCTGTGTCTTTGTAAATGCATTTACTTCTTCTGCAACCCAGATCGTAATGGAACCTGTGCCGTAATCAACATCTGCCGGTGCTGCCTCTGCCGGTGCTGATTCTGTGTTTGTTGTTTCTGTGTTTGCTGCTCCGTCTGAAGCTGCACTGTTGTCCGCTGCCTTATTTCCGCATCCTGCTAACAATGCTGCTACCATAGATACAGAAAGAATTGCTGCTAACAATTTCTTTTTCATATTCATTACCCTCCTAAACAAAATGTTTTGGAACAATTTTGGAAACGCTTCCAATTTTGCGCAACCGTTTGTTCCAAAAGTAGGATAACATTAGCTTTTCGCATTGTCAATATTTTGCAATGTATATTTTTTAGGGTTATTTTTGTGCATATTGCACAATTTATATCGAAACGTTTTTACTATATTTTTACAAAACGAGCACTTTTTCGCTTTTTTTCGTATTTTCGACGCATTACAACATCCTATGTTTTTTCATTTCCTGGTACAACCGGCTTATGGGAAGCCCCACCACATTATTATAATCTCCCTGTATCTCTTTTATATATGCGGCGCCTTTTCCTTGAATTCCGTAAGCGCCTGCCTTATCCATAGGCTCCCCTGTATCCACATACCATTTTATCTCTTTTTCAGACATGGGATACATCACCACATCTGTCTTTTCATAAAAAGACAGCCGCCCCGCTCCCAGCAGCGTAACTCCTGTATAAACCTGATGAACATTTCCCTGCAGGCGTGAAAGCATCTCTTCCGCCTTTTTTCTGCTTCCCGGTTTCCCCATAATCTGCCCTTGAAAAACCACAATCGTATCCGCGCCGATCACCAGGGAGGAATCTTTTTCTGCTTCTGAGAGTCTTCTAAAAATATCTCCTGCCTTTCCTTCTGAAAGCTCCATCACCACCTGCTCAGGACGCTGGCTTAGTGGTATTTCCTCTATACTGCTTGGCATCACTATATATTCCATGCCAATCTGTGTAAGAAGCTCCTGCCTCCTTGGGGAGGCAGAAGCTAAAATAATTTTATTCATGATGCATTTCCGGGATAAACACTCTGCTGTTTCCCAATTGCTCCTGCATTTTTGCAGCCTTAACCGCCACATTGCAAAATTCCAACTGGGAATTAAATGATCCTTTTCCTCTCTTATCAATTTTTTCGTATACACCTTTATCTGTCAAAACATGGGCTTTCACTGTATCCTTGAGCTGCATGTGTAATATTGTTATGAGCTTTTTCTGCAGTTCCGGCTTATCAATGGGAAACATGATTTCCACACGCCTTTCTAAGTTTCTCGGCATCCAGTCAGCACTTGCACAATATACTTCTGATTTTCCGTCATTTTCAAAATAAAAGATACGGCTGTGCTCCAGAAAATTCCCTACAATAGAGCGCACTGTAATATGATCACCGATTCCGGGAAGTCCTGTCTTTAAACAACAGATTCCCCTGATGATCAATTCTATTTTCACACCTGCTGCACCTGCATCATATAGGGCTTTTATAATATCCTTGTCACACAGACTGTTGATCTTTGCAATAATATGTCCCCTGCGCCCCGCCAGCGCATTTTCCCTCTCCCTGTTAATCAAAAACAAAAATCTGTCCTTCAGCCACAAAGGCGCAAGAGAAAGTTTATTCCATCCAAGCGGCTCCGAATACCCTGAAAGCATGTTAAATACCGCAGTAGCATCCTCACCGATAGAAGGAGAACAGGTTAACAGCCCGATGTCCGTGTATAATTTTGCAGTGGCATCATTATAGTTTCCAGTTCCAAGGTGGACATATCTTCTGATTCCGTCATCTTCCCTGCGCACCACCAATGTTATCTTGCTGTGGGTTTTTAGCCCTACCAGACCATAAATCACATGACAGCCTGCTTTTTCCAACATCTTTGCCCAGACAATATTGTTCTCCTCATCAAATCTTGCTTTCAGTTCCACTAAGACAGAAACCTGCTTTCCATTTTCAGCCGCCTGTGCAAGAGCCGCTATAATAGGAGAATTACCACTGACACGGTAAAGCGTCTGCTTAATTGCCAGCACATCCTTATCCCTGGCCGCCTGCCTGATGAATTCCACTACCGGAGTAAAAGTTTCATAGGGGTGGAATAAAAGTATATCCTGCTGCCTGATTCTTTCGAAAATATCGCACTCTAAAGGAAGTTCGGGTACCATCTGAGGCGGTGCATAGCTGTTTTCTTTTAAATGCTCAAAGCCGGGAAGAGCATACATTTTCATAAGGAACGTCAGATCTAACGGTCCGTCAATTCTATAAATATCTTCTTGTGTAATTCTCAGTTCTTCTTCTATAATACGAAGGAGTCTTTTATCAATGGTATCCTCCACTTCTAAACGGATTGCCTGCCCCCACTGCCTTTTTTTCAACTGTTTTTCGATTTCTTTCAGCAGATCTTCTGCCTCATCTTCCTCTATTGTCAAATCCGCATTTCTCATAATCCGAAAAGGTGCAGAACAAACGATATCATAATTTAAAAACAGCTTATGGATGTTTCTTTCTATCACTTCTTCCAGTAAGATTATCTTTTTTTCCTGTCCTTTTTCAGCAGGAATCTGTACAATCCTTGAAAGCACACTGGGAACCTGTACTGTAGCAAATTCAAGAAATTCATCCCCATTCTTCTTTCTCACAAGCGCGCCGATATTAAGCGATTTATTTCTGATTAGTGGAAATGGTCGGGAAGAATCCACTGCCATAGGCGTTAAAACCGGATAAACATTCTCCTCATAATATTTATCCACATACGCCGCTTCCCATGCAGTCAGCTTCTCATGGGATTCAATTACTGTAAGGCCATTTAGATGAAGCTGTGGAAGCAGAGACCTGTTATAAGTGGAGTACTGTAAATCCACCAATTCATGTGTCTCTTTATTAAGCGCTGTAAGCTGTTGTTTCGGAGTCATACCTGCAATATCCGGCTTATCATAACCTGCATTAACCATATCCTTTAAGGAAGCCACCCTTACCATGAAAAATTCATCCAAATTTGAAGATGTAATACTTAAAAATTTTAATCGCTCAAATAAAGGATTGTCTTTATTTCTCGCTTCACTTAAAACCCTTTTGTCAAAAAGAATCCAGCTTAATTCTCTGTTTCTGTAATTTTCTGCGTCTTCGTAGTTTGATTTCCCCATACTAATAATCCTGCCCTTTCCCATTTCATGAACGCTTTTTTCTGATCACCGGCCTTATTTTATATACTTCTTCAAAGAAAACTGCCCGCTCATCAAAAAGCCCTTTTTCCAGCGTAATATCTTCAGCGGTATCTACTGTAATAATCAGTTCTTCTTCTTTTAAAGATATTTTTGTGTTTTTAAATTTCTGTTTATGGCTTCTGTCAAGCCCGTTTGCCAGCTTTAAAATTGCAATCAGCTTAGCTATTTTCAAATAAGATACTTTGTCAATCATCTGATTTTTGTTTTCATCTGCCTCGTAATCAAATTCCAGATGATTATATTTAACCACATTAGCTACAATCTCTCTTTCTATGTGAGAAAGGCCAATAATTTCCGTGGCCATGATAATGCTGTAAGAACATTCGCCAAGATTCACCATACTAATATATTTGCCGCAGTCATGCAATATAGTTGCAATCTGCAAAAGCAGTCTTTCTCTTCTTCCCAGGCCATGAATTCTTTTCATTCCATCAAAAATGGCCAGTGCAATCTGCTCTAAAGTTTCACTCCTCTTTCTGCTTCCCTGGTACCGCTTACTGATGCTCTTGGCACAGGCAATAATGTCCTTTTCAAAATCATGGGGTAGGGTAATGATCTTATTCTTTTCTGCATATTCATAAGCAATTCCATCACATAAGGTCACGCCTGGCGCCCAGATTCTATCCGCTTCCACATTTTTCATAATACAGTGAAGCAGAATCATTGAAATATATAAAAGAGAGATTTTTTCCTCTGGCATATTAAGCAGCTTGGATAGCTCGGATATATTTTTGGTACGACATACTTCCGTGTAGTATTCCAGTGTTTTTCTATCTGCAATTCCTCCTATGCTGTCTTTTCCCTGACGCATAACAAGTTCTGAAATATAGTCGTCCACTACAATAATACTTTTTATCTGACGGTCCTTCAAATAAAGCTTCTTATATACACTAAGCTGAGATTCCACCATTTCCTTGATCAGTGTGTCATACTGCCTGATGCTGGCATCTAAGTGATGGAGATGCTCCTGAAGACGCAAAACCCCTAATCTCATATTCTGGGTAGAGACAAGGGCATCATTATCAAAAAGCGAGATCTGTATGCTTCCTCCGCCAATATCCAGAATTGCAGTTCCGTTTTCAATGATTTTTTGAAATCCTTCCTCTTTCAGTGCGATAGACTTGTAATCTAAAAAGCGCTGCTCCGAATTACTTAATATATCAATATGTATTCCTGTTCTCTGCTCAACCTGATCAAGCAAAATCACCTTGTTTTTTGTTTCCCGAATGGCGCTGGTGCCGTAAGCTTTATAGCCAGAAACCTGATACGTCCGCATAATATCAGAAAACTCTCTCAAAATCCGGCAAAGCTCATCTACTCTTTCACTGGATAATTTTCCTGTGCTATAAGTCTCGCTTCCCATATCAATACTGTGCCGGATATGATCAATTTCCCGCATTCCCTTTGCCTTGGAAACCTCAAATATTTTCATAGCCAGCTCATATGAGCCTACATCAATTGCTGCAAACGTTTTTACTGCCATAAACTCTCCTTTCTGCCAAGCAGGTAATCAATAAACTGCTGCGCTGTTCTTCCTGAAAGCCCCCCGTGGGCAAGTTCCCATTTATTTGCTTCTAATAATAGTTCTTCTTTCGGCATGGATATATGATACCGCTCTGCCAATACCTGAACAATATTTTGAAATTCCTTTTTATCCGGTGCTGCAAAAAAAATCGTAACGCCGAACCGGGATACCAGCGAAAGTTTTTCCTGTACAGTATCACCTGCATGGAGGTCATCTCTTCTATCCTCTTTATCAGAAAATTTCTCCCGCACCAGATGACGTCTGTTGCTTGTTGCATAAATCAGTACGTTTGCAGGCTTTTTCTCCAAACCACCCTCTATCACGGCTTTTAAATATTTATATTCGATTTCAAAATCTTCAAAACTTAAATCATCCATATAAATAATAAATTTATAATTTCTATTTTTAATCTGAGTGATCACTTCATTTATATCCTGAAACTGGTGCTTATAAATTTCTATAATTCTCAGCCCCTTTTCATAATACTCATTGGCAATCCCCTTAATACTGGAAGATTTTCCAGTACCCGCATCTCCAAAAAGGAGACAGTTGTTTGCTTTCCTCCCCTCAACAAAAGCCTCTGTATTTTCAATCAGCTTTCTCTTAGGGATCTCGTAGCCCACCAGATCATTTAAATATACATGGGCAATATTTTGAATTGGCACAACATGAACGCCATTTTCATCATGAACTACGCGGAATGCTTTATGCAGACCAAACTTACCGACACCATAATCCTTATAAAATTCCGTGAGCGTGGCCTTCATTTCCCCGGGTGTATGATTCTGGGTAAATTTTTCTGCAAGGCCGCAGATTCTTTCCCGGATGCGGCTGTTATATACCTTACTTTCACTGTCAGAACTTTCATAGTTCGTTATTAGATCAAAATCTGTAACCGAAAGCGTCTGTACCATATCTGTAAAATCATAATCAAAAAATTCTTTAAAAATTACAATGTCATGAAGAACCGCACGGTTAATGCTGCCTTTTATTTCTCCTCTTATTTCACAAGCCTTACTATAACTGTTTTCATTATTTACCAAAAGGTTTGCCAGATAGCAGTGCCAGAGATTTCCATAAAATCCATGATTTCCTGCTATTTCAAGAAGCCTGTGGATACAGTCATACAAAAGTCCTGCCATATCTTCTTTATTGTAGTAATCCTCTTTGTAATGCTCCATCAGCCATGCCATATCAAATAAAAGCCGGCCTTCTTCCTCATCAAAATCTTTATATACGATCAATTCCTGCCTTCTCATAATTATCCTAGTCCCCTTTAAAGCCTTTTGCCTGCTGCCAGTCTTACCCACATCAATAATTCCCCAATATCCTCATATTCCTGGCTTCCGCCCGTAGTCCCCTTAAAGCGTTTTTTACAGCGCTGTCTGACAAATTGCCTTCAAAATCTATAAAAAATCTGTATTCCCAGCTTCTGTCCTCAATTGGTCTGCTTTCAATCCTGTTCATGTTCAGGTTATTATAAATAAAATGGGAAAGCATATGATACAGGGAACCACTTTCATGGGGAACTTCAAAGCAAATGCTGATCTTTTTTGCGTTTTCCAAAAAAATCTTTTGATTCGTCACTATGATAAAACGTGTAGAATTTGTACTGCTCTGATTAACTCCCCTTGCAAGCACCTCAAGTCCATAAATTTTTGCTGCATATTCACTGGCAATGGCTGCCTGGCATCTATTTTTCTCCTCTGCTACCTTCTGTGCCGCAAAAGCATTATTATGCATACTAATCTGACGCCAGTTATGCTCACTTAAAAATCTTGCCGACTGCATCAGCGACTGCGGATGGGAATATACCGTCCGAATCTCTTCCATCCGGGTACCGGGAAGGGCCATTAAACAATGCTCAATCTTAATGATCTGCTCCCCAACAATATAATTCTCAAATTCTGCCAGAAGATCATAGATCTCACTTACAATGCCAGCTGTTGAATTTTCTATAGGAAGCACCGCAAAATCAGCCCTGCCTTCATCAATGGCTGTCATGGCATCCCTGAAGGTATCCACGTGAAAACTGTCCGCCTGGTCTCCAAAGTATTGCACCATAGCCGCCTGAGAATATGCGCCTTCCGCCCCCTGAAACACCACCTTGACTTTTTCCTTATAAAGGCAGTCCACTCCAATAAAAGGGAGCCTGCCTGTACTGCCATGCTCCGTCAGCATACGGTATTGGAGTTTCCGGCTCATAGACATAATCTGTTCAAAAAGTTCTTCAATCCCCAAGGCATTAAACTCATTGTGAGTTAACGCTTTCACCTTACGGAGTTTTTCTTCCTCTCTTGCTTTGTCGAAGACCTGCTTTCCAGTTTCAATTTTATATTCTGCCACCTGCCTGGAAATATCCATTCTTTTTTCGTATAATTCCACAATCTTGGCATCAATTTCATCAATTTTTCCACGCAATTCCAATAAATCCATCTTTCCTCCACTCCGAAGCGTTTATCCGGTATTTTCCTTTGAATATTGCTTTTATTTTATTATAAATACCTTTCTGTTTCAAGCGTTCCAAAGAGAGTATTGCGAAAAAAACATAACATAATTATAATAAATATAGTTGAAGGGAGTATTTAACTATGAAAAAAAACTGGAAATTTATTTTAATTATCGGACTCATCATACTTGCGCTGGGCATTTCCGCCATAATGTCTTCTCTTGCCGGAAAAGTTCCGCCAAATGATATTTCCGTTACTGGAAATACCGCCGGAAATTTAAATAATGGAGGATTATTTGCTGAGAGCAATGGGAAAGTCTATTTTTCCAACGCCTATGATAACGGATGTCTTTATTCTATGAATAGTAACGAAACAGAGCTTGAAAAATTATCCACCAATCAGGTGAACTCCATCAATGTAGGAGGCAATTTTCTCTACTACTATATGGATAGTTCCGGCGGTGGAACCGGACTTGGATATGTGGTACGGACCTATGGCGTCTACCGCTCTAAGCTGAATGGGAATGATACCAAATGCCTGGACCGGAATGCAGCAGTTACCATGCAGCTTGTAGGAGACTATATTTATTACCAGCGGTACAACAATAAAGATTTTACCAAGTTCTACAAAGTTAAA
This sequence comes from Lachnospiraceae bacterium UBA7199, assembly GCA_002490775.1. Lineage (GTDB taxonomy): Bacteria > Bacillota > Clostridia > Lachnospirales > Lachnospiraceae > Suilimivivens. The sequence goes on from DKUR01000083.1 coordinate 94,654, forward strand.
ACAGACAAAACTGAAAATGAACTGGTATCCGACATAATCATAAATCCTGCCGCATGCTACAATGGAATCATATATTTTAATGGAACGGAAGATAATCATTACCTTTATTCCTTAGATACAAGAACAGATCTGATCTCCACCGTCTTTGAAGGTAATCTCTGGTATCCGGCTTATAATGGGGGATACATTTACTACATGGATGTTTCCTCAAATTATCGGCTATGTCGTTATTCTCTTTCTGAAAATACGGTGGAAATTTTAACAAATGACAGGGTTGATACTTTTAACGTAGGTGACAGCTATATTTACTATCAGCGTAACTCTGCCACAGATCCCGCTCTAATGCGGATGCGGTTAGATGGAAGTGAACCGGAAGTAGTGGCATCAGGCAATTACACAAACATTAATCTTACCTCAACTTACGCTTACTTCAATGCCTTTGGAGCGGATGTACCTGTTTATCACACCCCCGTAAACGGTCCTGTAAATGTAACCACATTTACTGCGGCGATGGAAGCGGTAGAAAAATAACGGAAGCGGCTTCATACCGCTTCCGTTTATTTGTATTTCTACATCTGCTTGCGCACTATCAGGTATTCATCTCCCGGCTGGTAATAAGGACATTCCATGTAGGTTCCTGATAAAAATCTTGCCATTTCGTCTTCATCTAAGTCCATCTCACAGGTATAGCATTCATAATCCTCATCATAGACATAATTATTACACTGCTCACAACTTCCCTGTGGACTTTTTACTTTCTTTTTCATCTACCCGCTTCCTTCCTGACGCCCTGCTTTTTACTCTTTAACAGGTTCATCCTGAGCTTTATTTTTCAGCTCATTTAACATCTGTCTCACTGTTTTGCCTGTCACAGGATTCAAATACCAAGGACACAATTCATCAAGGGGCTTTAAAACAAACTCTCTGTTTTCCATGTCAGGATGCGGCACCGTAAGAACCGGATCATTTGAAACAAAATCCTGATAAAATAAAATATCCAAATCAAGGGTTCTGGGCCCCCAATGTATTTTCCGCTCTCTTCCAGCCTTTTGCTCCAGCTCATGCAAAAAATCAAGCAGTTCATAAGGATTAAGCAGCGTTTTAAGTTCTATGGCTCCATTTAGAAAATCATAAAGGGCTGCATCCCCATAAGGCGGTGTTTCAATGATTTCGGAACATTTCACCTGTCTTATCAGCTCATTTCCTTTCAGTTCTGCAACTGCTTTATCTAAAAATTTTCGTTTTTCTCCTAAATTAGAGCCAATCCCCAGATAAGCTGTTTTCCATCCTCTGTCGATATATACGGATACATTTCCAAAAGGAAGCCCTATTGGCGCATGGGGTTTTTTCACTTCTAACTCCAAGCGTTCAATCAAAGGAAATTTTAAAAGCACTGCTCTGGCAAGATGCTCCGCCGCCGCCTCTATCAGCGCATACGTATTTTCCCTGAAATACTGTGTCATGAAATGACACACTTCCCCATAATGAGTGGATAAGGAAAGCTCGTCCTTCTTTCCTGCCGGCCTTAAATCTGTATACAATCTGGCATCAATTTGAAAGATCTGACCTTCTTTCGTCTCTTCTGGAAAGACGCCGTGAAATCCATAAATTTCTAAATTATCTATCCTGATCTGATCCATCCTCTTCCATACCTTTCCTTAGAAACCACTTTGTTTTCCTTTTAGCCCCTGTCTGGATATGCCAATATTAAAGACTGCTTTTTAAAATTGCTTCCGCCATTTTCACAGCACGCATATTTTCCTTCACATCATGCACCCGCACAAAAGCGCATCCGCTGATCACCCCAAATACTGTAGTGACAATCGTTCCTTCTACCCGCTCGCCTGCCGGCAAATCTAAGGTAAGCCCGATCACCGACTTGCGGCTGGTTCCTAACAGCAAAGGATATCCCAACTCTCGCAGGGATTCTAAAGATTTGATAATCTGAAGATTATGCTCGTAAGTCTTTCCAAATCCCACGCCAGGGTCCAGAATAATCTTATCCTCAGAGATACCTGCCTTTTTTGCAATCTCGATGCTCTCACCCAAATCGGCTTTCACATCCTCCAAAAAATTTTTATAGTCTGGCTCTTTCCTGTTGTGCATAAGAACACATGGCACATTTTTTTCTGCAATCACTTCTGCCATTTTTTTATCATATTTTAGTCCCCAGATATCATTGATCAAATCGGCACCGGCTTTAAGCCCCTCCTCTGCCACTCCCATCTTATAGGTATCAAGAGAAACAGGCACGTCAAAACGCCTCTTTACCCCTTCAATCATTGGAACTACTCTTTCAATCTCTTCCGTCTCGTCGATCAAGGTATACCCCGGTCTGGTTGACTCTCCTCCAATATCCAGAATATCCATGCCAGCTTTCAGCATTTCCTCCACATGAAAAAGCGCATCGTCCAGTCTGTTGTATTTTCCGCCATCAGAAAAGGAATCAGGAGTTACATTTAATATCCCCATAATGTAAGTATGATTCTTTATGTCAAATTCCCGGCTGCCTATCTTCATTGCTTCTTTCCCCTTTCTTTGGTAAACCAATAACTACACAAGTAATTTTAAGTTCTTCTTTTTATTTTTCCAGTCGCATTCCTTTTCCATTTTGCAGGCAAAGCAAGCTCTGCTCAGTTTATCTGCTCTGTACAAAAGCCCGGATAAGCTCTTCTCCCCCTTGATTTCTTCCCTTCTGTGATCTTCAATTGCCTTAATTATTCCATCAGACTCCGCTTTTGTAAAACCACAGGATTTCAAAATCTCCGGTGCCAGCCTGCTCCCTGCCTTTTCATGAGGGGTTCCATCCTCATACTGCACCCATCTTCCTATATCATGAAGCAGCGCTGCTGCATAGATGATCTCCTGTTCCTGCCCGTAATTTTCCTGAATATTTAAAATTTCCGCAATCCTTGCAACTGCAAGAAAATGCTCCATGTTATGCCTGCAAAACTGTCTTTCAGCCTCTGCATTATTATTTTTCTCAAGATATTCCTGATACAAACTGTTCGTTAAAATTATATTTACCCGATTCATCAACTGCTGCCCTGCCCTATTTTCTAATCCGCTTTCCACCTGCCTTTTACCTTCCCACAAGGTTTAAAAACATATTCCGCAGATTTTCATTTTTCTCCAAAACACCTCTTGCCACCATAGTTATTGTCTGACTTCCGGGTTTTTTTACACCCCGCATGGTCATACACATATGCTCCGCCTGAACAAAAACTATCACTCCCTTAGGCTGTAAGTCTTCCATAATGGCATCTGCGATCTGTACCGTCATTTTTTCCTGAATCTGAAGCCTCCTGGCAAACACCTCCACTGTCCGGGCAAGCTTGCTGATCCCCACCACTTTTCCATCTGGAATATATGCAATATGCACTTTTCCATAAAAGGGCATCAGATGATGCTCGCAAGTGGAATAAAAAGAGATATCCTTTTCCACGATCATCTCATTATTTTCTGCTGTAAAGGTCTTTGACAAATGTTCCTTTGCACTTTGACTCATTCCTGCAAAGATTTCTTCATACATCCTTGCCACCCTTTCAGGGGTTTCCTTAAGTCCTTCCCTGTCACAATCCTCTCCGATCCCTTCCAGCAAAAGCCGGACCGCCTGCTCAATCTTCTCTCTGTTTACCATGTGAATCTCTCCCGATCTCATTCCTGTTCTTTTTTACAGATAAGCTTTCAACTATTGTAATCAACTCTCCCAAATAAGAAAGCGAACCGCATGCAATAATTACGGTATCCTTATCTGAAAGCAGATAAGAAAGCTCCACCGCTTCCTGAACACTGTCAACTGCTGTTACATTGTCATGATAATTTTTCGCAAGACAAGCCAGTTCATAAGCGCCAAATCCCCTCTCTCCCTTAGTGGAAACCGTCAAAACCAAGGACGCAAGAGGGCAGAGCGTCTTTAAAATTTCTTCCTGCTCTTTGTCTCTCAGCATTCCTATTATATAAATAATTCTTTTGTTTGTAAAATAAAACCGAATCGTTTCTGCCAGTCTTAAAGCACCGTCCCTGTTATGTGCTCCATCTGCAATAAAATATGGTTTTTTTGAAAGAATCTGAAAACGTCCCGGCCAAAAGGCTTTTAATAATCCTGCCCGCAATGCTTTATCAGAAACTACGTACCCAAACTTCTTTAGCTGTTCTGCTGTTTCCACTGCAAGCATGGCATTTTCAATCTGGTAGCTTCCTGCCATAGTGATCACCAGATTTTTATATTCTTTATAAGAAAACACTTGTTTTTCAAGGCTTCTCTTCACTCCTGCTGCTTCCAAAGGCTTCACAAAATAAACAGGAATGCCTGCTGACTGCGCTTTGCCTTCCAGCACCTCTGCCACCTGCTGCTTGTTCTTAATCGCTACAACAACGGAGCCTTTCTTCATAATGCCTGCTTTATTTTGGGCAATTTCATATAGCGTCTTTCCAAGAATCCCCATATGGTCCAAACTGATAGACGTAAATACTTCCACCAGTGTGCCTTCAATAATATTCGTGGCATCAAGCAGTCCTCCAAGTCCCGCTTCCAGCACAACAATCTGGCAATTTTTTTCCTTAAAATATTGAAAAGCCATTGCAGTTTCAATCTCAAAAGCTGTGGGATGCGGTTTTCCCTCATTTACCAGCTCCAGGCAGATCTCTTTCATAACCGTCATCAGCCGGCATAAATCTTTTTTACTGATAGATCTGCCATTTATCTGTATCCGCTCCCTGTATTCAAATATAGTAGGGGATAAATACCTTCCTACACGATACCCTGCTTCCTTTAAAATTTCAGAAACAAAGGCAAGAACAGAGCCTTTTCCGTTGGTTCCTGCAATATGTACAAATTTAAGATCGTTCTGGGGCATATGAAGCTTTGCACATAAATTTTGAATATTAATAAGTCCCGGAACACTTCCATAGATTTTCAGTTCCTCTACGTAATCCATTACCTCACGAAAAGTCAAATCTTTTTGCTCACTCATTAGACTATCTCTTTCTCTATGTATAATTTTAAGCAATTTTTGCCACACTGTTTTTATGATGAAAAGATTAATTAAAAATTTTTTTAAATGTGGTTTAACAGGCTGGTGTCTGGAAATTATTTTTACAGCTATGGGCTCTCTCCAAAAAAGGGATATGACTCTTATGGGGCAGACCTCCCTTTGGATGTTCCCCATTTACGGCAGTGCCTGTCTGCTGCATCCCTTGTTTAAATGTATAAAAAAATTTTCGTTTGTAATACGTGGCTGCATTTATGCTCTATGCATCTTTACAGGTGAATTCCTGACAGGCCGGTTTTTAGACCAGCACAAATTTTGTCCCTGGAATTATGAACGTTCCCGCTGGCATATACAAAAAGTAATCCGCCTGGATTACTTTCCAAACTGGTTTCTGGCAGGATTATTATTTGAACATCTTTTAACTGATAAAAAATCTGCCCTTTAAGAATATAGATATGCTTCAAGTATGAAAAGCGGTATGAATCTCTCATACCGCTTTTGACTATACTTAATCTATACTGTCCATATCCTCCGACATCGCACCAATATCCAGCGTATTTAATGTACGCCGCTTCATTCTTGCCTGTTCGGAAGCTTCAAGAATAAAATCCTTGATCGCTCTGGCATTTTTTATATGAGATAAGATCAGCTTGGGATGGGTGGTATCACCTGTATAGCATATTACCGTTCCGATTCCCACAATTCTTTCCATCAAAGTTGTAACCAGCTCTACATCCTGCACCTTGTACATGTAACAGTCATTTTCAACCTTCTTTAACAAACCACTATCTATGGTAAGCACATTTTCCTTAATAATATACTTGGTAAATGTAAAGGGCAGTCCTAAAAACAGCCAGCGCTTTCTTTCTACAAATTCTGTTGCCATAATTATTCTCTCCTAAAAAACCTTTCTTAAGGTAGTATACTAAATCCACATGTAGAATGCAAATAAAAAATCCCCTTTCGTAAAATTTTCATAATGAAAATTTCCTCATTATTTATCTCTTTCAATTGAAAGAGCCACCTTAATGTGCTATGATAAAAAACAATAGAAAAAGCTTTAGTAAATAATTTTAACAGGAAAAGGAGTGTGCTTATGACCGCAAAAGAATGTATTAAGGAACGCAGAAGTATCCGAAAATTTAAGGCTGATCCTGTAGATCATGCACTGCTTTCAGAAATCATTGAAACAGCATCCTATGCTCCAAGCTGGAAGCATACGCAGATCACCCGCTATATTGCAGTTGAAGGAGCGCTAAAGGATAAAATTGCTGCTGAATGTACTACAGCATATCCCAAAAATGGTGAAATCATTACCCAGGCACCTATGTTGATCGCTGTTACATACATCAAAGGAAGAAGCGGTTTTGAGCGGGACGGTTCCTTCAGCACTGCAAAGGGTGCTTCCTGGCAGATGTTTGACGCAGGCGTTGCCGCACAGACATTTTGCCTTGCTGCCTATGAAAAAGGACTCGGCAGCGTTATCATGGGTATCTTTGATGAAGCAAAAGCAGCTTCATTATTAGACATTCCCGAAGAAAGAGAACTGGTTGCCCTGATTCCCATAGGTTACCCTGATGAGGCACCTGCCGCTCCCAGAAGAAAACCTGTGGAAGATCTGTTATCATTCCAAAGTTAATATTCATCAGGATGTTATGCTTCATGCAGCATCCTAATGTTAAATCTAAAATCGAAGAGGATTTTCTCTTCGATTTTTTATGAAACAACGGATGCCGGGCT
>DKUR01000083.1:101662-111456 GCA_002490775.1 Lachnospiraceae bacterium UBA7199
CGGGCTTCGCCTGCCATCCTTATGTTAGGAAAAGGTTGAATAAAAATGCGTATTCAACCTATTGATTTGTATGCGCGTCGCAACGCGCAGATGGGAATAAATATGAGACATCTCATGAGCTCTATGGATTTTTCCGTAGAAGAATTAGACCAGCTTTTTGATCTGGCAAATGATATTGAAAAACATATGGATAAATACGCCCATGCCTGTGCAGGCAAAAAACTTGCCACTTGCTTCTACGAACCAAGTACCCGCACAAGACTCAGCTTTGAGTCAGCCATGCTGAATTTGGGCGGCAGCGTTCTTGGTTTTTCCGATGCCAATTCCTCTTCCGCCGCCAAGGGGGAGAGTGTTGCAGATACTATCCGCGTAATCTCCTGTTTTGCTGATATCTGCGCCATGCGTCATCCCAAAGAAGGGGCTCCAATGGTTGCGGCAGGAAGATCTTCCATTCCAGTAATCAATGCCGGTGACGGAGGACACCAGCATCCTACTCAGACGCTTACCGATCTGTTAACAATCCGCTCTTTGAAAGGCCGCCTCGACAGCTTCACCATTGGATTGTGCGGTGATTTAAAATTTGGGCGTACCGTACATTCCCTGATCAATGCCCTTTCCCGTTATGAAGGAATGAAGTTCATCTTTATTTCTCCCAATGAACTTAGAGTGCCGGACTATGTCACCGACATGCTGAAAGAAAAAAATATTCCTTACGAGGAAGTAATACGTTTGGAAGATATTATGCCAAAGCTGGATCTTTTATATATGACCAGAGTTCAAAAGGAACGTTTCTTTAATGAAGAAGATTATGTAAGATTAAAAGACTTTTACATTCTGGATAAGACAAAAATGGAATTGGCCGGTCCTGATATGCTTGTTCTCCACCCGCTTCCAAGAGTAAATGAAATTTCTGTGGAAGTAGATGATGATCCCAGAGCAGTTTACTTTAAACAGGTTCAGTATGGCGTTTATGTGAGAATGGCCCTTATTTTAACCTTGCTTAATATTAAAGTTGATTAACCCGCCAAACCTAAAACAGGAGGAACCAATATGCTTAATGTAGGAAAAATTGAAGAAGGCTTTGTTTTGGATCATATCAAAGCTGGAAAAAGCCTTTCTATTTATCACCACCTTCAGTTAGATAAACTGGATTGTACCGTTGCAATCATAAAAAATGCGAAAAGCAACAAAATGGGAAAAAAGGACATTTTAAAAGTCGAATGTGATATCGATATGCTGGATTTAGACGTGCTGGCATTTATCGACCATAACATAACTGTCAATGTAATCAAAGATGGAGAGATCGTTTCCAAAAAAGAATTACTGCTTCCTAAAGAAATTAAAAATGTAATCCGGTGCAAAAACCCAAGATGCATTACCTCTATCGAACAGGAACTGCCTCATATTTTTGTGCTTGCTGATGAGGAAAAGGAAATTTACCGCTGTAAATACTGCGAAGAGAAGTACTCGGAACGGGCATAATGTTAAAGGCAGCGGATAACAGGCTTTGCCTGCCATCCCTATGAAAAAACATGTACCCTCCTCTGCCCCATTTCTAAGGCAGCGGAGGGTATGCTTTACTTCTTTTTCACAGGTATCCATATCTCCGTATAATAATTTTCGTCATCTGTCCCATTTGGGTACTTGCCCGGTGCATCATACATTTCGACACAATATCCTGCTGCAAATTCATAATCCTGTAATGCAGGAAGCCATTCGGAAAATATTTTTTCATTTATTCCCTGTAATGAATGGGGAAGAGCTCCTTTACATGGAAAAACTGCCCATGTAAATGCAGGAATCATTTTTACCTCAAACCCGTCGGGGATATCTACGGACGGATTATAAAGATCAGCAATCAAATACTCAAACCTTTCATTTCCCATCTGTGGATCAATGTTAATGCCAAACATTCCGCAGACATGTTCCCCTTTCCCTGAAGAAAAATGCTCCTGCCAAAATAAAGGTACTTCCTGTTTAGCCTTTTCATAGCTAAATTCCTTTGATTCGCCTAAAACAGTAAAAGCTTCTTTTTTGACAATTCTGTAATCCATAATATAACCACCTTTCAATGAAATTGTTAGTTTCAGCGGTGCGAAAGTTCTGAGCATTGTTTTATCCTTTCGCACTGTCAGAGGTGTATATCCATGAAAGCGGGAAAATGCTTTGGTAAAACTGTCGGGAGAATCATAACCATACTTCATTGCAAGTTCTATAACCGTAATATCACTGGAAATCAGTTCTTCTCCAGCAAGCGCCATTCTACGATTTCTAATATACTCTGTAATGGAATATCCGCATAATATACTAAAACCTTTATGAAAATAAAATGGCGAAATGTTTACGTGTTCTGCCACGTCATACATTGTAATATCTTCTGTGATATGACTCTCAATAAACTTAACTGCTTCACTGATTGCCTCTGCCCATTCCATATCTGTAAACCTCCTGCTGTGGTTAAAGTATAGCCTTAATTGTATGCACTGTCCCGACATTACTTGCTTTCATTTGTCGTGATATTGTTTTATCACCAAATAAGTATATAAAAAGCATCATTTTGTAAAATTAAGTTTATATAAAACAAATATTTTACAAATGATGCTTTCCAACATAAACATTAAAAATTCAGGCAGCCTTCTGCCCATGCCCCGCCATCACTAACCGGAAAAATCCTTTCACTGCCTTAAATACAAGAGTAACCACCGATACAAACACAAATCCAACAATTACCGCCAAAATACTAACCATCATTTCTTCAAAGCTATAGTGCCTTGAAGGAATATATTTTTTCAGCCATTCCGTAGAATATGCAATCCCTACCAGTACTACTGCTGTTACTGTGGTCTGCGTCAGCCAGCTTCTTTTATAAAAGGAAATATGAATGGTGATAGTTCCCACAATTCCAATCATAATAAACGCAATCACTCGTCCGCTCTGTCTGATCTTGTAGGTCAACGCATCCAAATATTCCTGACTTACCAGCCCTCCTTCACTCTGCGATTCCGCAAACTGAAGGATGGTCTGTTTTCCCAATTCCTTCGCATCTTCGCCGCTTTGAAATGACAAATAAGCAACTACAGCGACTAAAGAAATAAATAGTATCCACCAGGCCAATACAATAGGCCATTTCTTTCTTTTTTCCATACTCTGCCTCATTTTGGTCAGAACTTATTTCTGCTGATAATGGTTACATTATATTCTTCTATCGCTGTATATGTCAATTCCCAACCGGAAGTATTCAAAATAAATTCACAAAACTTTAACCTTCAAAGGGAGATTGCTCCAGTCTTACAAAATATCCTTGGTCATGCTCGCACACCGGACACTTTAAAGGAGCCTGCTCTCCCTCATAAATATATCCACAGTTAAGACAGATCCAGCTTTGCTTTTTCTTTTCCTGAAACAATTGGTTCTCTTCCATCCACTCCGCAAACCGTCCAAACCGGTCTCCATGTTTCTTTTCTATTTCTGCAATCATAAAAAAGGAATTTGCAACCTGCATAAATCCCTCTTCTTTTGCCTTTTCCCCAAAGGCTTTATACACGGAATCATGCTCTTCATACTCATTATGCTGAGCCATTCGAAGAAGCTTTGAAATATCCTCTGTAAGATCTACAGGATACCCTCCGTCAACATGAATCGTCTCTCCAGCCAGTTCTTTTAAATGATTATAAAAAATTTCCGCATGTTCCTTTTCTTGATTTGCTGTGTAGGTAAAAACTGCCTCAATTACATGTAATTTTTCTTTTTTTGCCTGGGAAGCAGCAAAGGTATAACGGTTTCTTGCCTGACTTTCTCCCGCAAAAGCACGCATCAGATTATCCTTAGTTTCGCTATTTTTAAAATCAACTGCCATAAATAAAATCTCCTTTCTTTATGCCATATTATGGATAAAAAAAGAAGTTTTATACATAAAAGAACTGTACATATCTAAAATTGTATGGGTTCTGTATCTGCTGTCAGAATCTCCATCTTATACTCTGGAAACTGTTCAAGCAGTTCGCTTAGGCAAAGTGCTGTATTACTAACTCTGTCATGGGCCAGCATAACAATCCGCTTTCTTCCTAAAGTTGTGCTCACAGCATTTTCTATGAGCTGCGAAGGTTCATTTTCCCCTGCTGCGTCCTCTAAGCTTGCATTCCAGTCAAAATATACATACCCCCTGTTTGTCATTTCTTCAATAATCTCTTCCCTCACATCTTTATTATATGCATTGACGCTTCCTCCCGGAAAACGAAATAATTTGGTTTCCACTCCCGTGACCTGATAGATCACATCATAAGCCTTCTGGAAATCCGCAAGAAAATTTTCCTTGCTTGCATAAAGCACACCATAATCATGCTGATAGCAGTGAATCCCTATGGTGTGGCCTTCTGCTACAATTCTCCTTGCAACCTCTGGATATTTCTCAACATATTCCCCAATCAGAAAAAATGTTGCCTTTATCCCCTTTTCCTTCAGCACATCTAACACTTTATCTGTACACTCTGCGGAGGGCCCGTCATCAAAGGTGAGATACATGGTTTTAGGATTAAAATACAAATCAATTCCATTACAGATTCCTCTGGCAATTTTCTCCTGATATTCTGTGGTGGAAAGCAGCGCCCTCTCCTGCGGATTTGACAAAAATCCGGTTTCTATCAGGCAGGCAGGCATTAAGGTTTTTCCAGTGACACAAAAATCTGCACATTCTAACAGTTCTCTCTCCACCGCTTCGGTACTCGAAATTGTTGCCTTATGAATCAGCTTCGCAAGCCGGCTGCTGTCCCTGGTATCATCAGAACCATCGTACCAGGTTTCTATACCGCTTATGGACTTATCCGTTCCTTCATAAGTGTTTTGATGAATGCTGACGTATGCGTCTGCCTGATAACTGTTCGCTAATTCTACCCTTTCCTCTTTTTCCAAATATTCATCTGTCTCTCTGGGCATCATAACCCGATATCCCTTTTCCTCTAAAGCACTTTTCACAAGGAGCGCTATCTGAAGGTTTACGTCTTTTTCTGCAACCCCGCCTTCCACACAGCCCACATCCTCACCGCCATGCCCTGCATCCACAACAATAAGCGGTATGTATGGTTCCTTAGCTGCCTCCGCAAAAATCCCATTGCCGGACACATCCATTGCTCCTATCAGAATACCATTGCCAGATACATCCATTGCTCCTATCAGAATACCATTGCCAGATACATCCATCATCCCCGCCATAAGTCCATTGCCAGATACATCTGTCTCTCCTTCCAGGAACTCATTACTGGATACATCCCTTGTCTCATCCATCCATTGTAGTATGTTCTGTGCCCCTAGTTCTTTAGGTGCTGCCAAAACCACCACTGCCATAAAAGTAAATATACCTGTCATTCCTGTGATAAGGATCATGCTGGCAAAAGCCATCCATATTCTTTTTGCTTTTTCCTTCGTACTCCTGCGATAACGCCTTTTTCTCCTATACATAAAATGATGCCCCTTACGTGTAATCTGCTTACTATCATCTTACGCGCAGGGTGCATCATTTTATCATCAAAACTGCATCAAAGTTCCATCATTTTTGCATCATACTTGCATCATTATTTTGAAATTTTTAAAAAAAGCTCATTAATTCCCTCGTAAAACCCAATGGTAACAATCGTTTTCTGTTCTCCCATTCCCGAAAAGACATACTTTTTGTAATAAGGCGTAGATTCTAATAAGGGATTATCCGTTTCATATTCCTGCGGCGTGGGAAGTCCCATATACTCCCCCCAGGCTTTTATAATTTCATCTGTGTCAATTTCATCCCATTTTAACTGGGTTCTCACATAAAATTCATAAACCTTCCCACTGTCTGCATCCAGATAAGCATCAAGCAGGCGATTAGACTTATTTGCATTCTGCCGGTTTGTTGAAAGGCTGACCTTCCACACTGCCACATTATTTCTTGGTTCCAAAACATCAATGGCTGAATAAAGTACCGCCTCATAATTGGTACTGTCCACATCTCTTACCGTGTCCGGTAAAATCTGAATCTCCTTTAAGGCTGCCAGCATCTCATTACAGGTAGAAAAAATTTCTTCATTGGTGATTTCCTTCCCTGTAGGCCCTTTGTGATTCACCACAAAGGCATAGGTTCCATCCAAATCCAGATAATCTGTGGTCTCACTTTCTATTTTTGTCAACGTATTCTGTTCGCTTTCCGGAAGAGACTGACTAAGCAGTGCCTGGGACAAAATATACAGTTTTTCATTGACTGCAAGGGTGTACCGATAGCCCGCTCCTTCCGTCTCCACCTCCTGCACGTTGATGTGGTCAAGTACCATCCTGTCTTTATATTTGGCAAGCTTTTCCGGCCCCCATATGGATAAAATCATCACAACTACCGCTCCAATCAGGAGAGTAAAATTAATGGTTGTCTTCTTCATTCCACTCCCCCTCCTTTTCTAAATCCGGCAAAAAAAAGCTGATGTTGGTGCCTTCTCCAAGCGTACTTGTAATTTCCAGTTTGCTATGATGAAGGGCCAGAATCTCCGTACAGAGAGCTAGGCCAAGCCCTGCGCCATTGCGGCTCCGGGATCTGGACTTATCCACCATATAAAATGCCTTGGTAATTTTTTGAAGTTCTTCCTTAGGAATTCCAATGCCATGATCCTTCACCGTAAACCGATAACCCCGCTCTTCCTTATGACCGTCTACTTCTATGACACTTCCTTCCTCTGATGCTTTGCAGGCATTGTCCAGAAGATTGATTAAAACCGTAATAATCAAATTACTCTCCACCCACAAAAGGGCCTGATCGTATGCATATACGAACTGCATGCTCTCATTATTTTGAAACATATCCCGCAAATAGGAAAAAAGACTTTCTGCCTGAATTTCCTGAAACTGTACCTGGCCATGCCTTGTGACCATAATGTCAAGAAGCCTGATTGACATTGCTTCCAAACGCTTTCCTTCCGTGTAGATATAGTTAGCAGACAGAAAACTTTTTTCTTCGTCAAGCTTTCTTGAACGGAGCAGATCTGCATAGCCAATGATAGAAGTAAGAGGTGTTTTCAGTTCATGTGCAAAAGCCCCCACAAAATCCTCCCTGGCCTGAATTTCCGCCTCCAGCTCATTCACGTTTTCTTCAAGCGCTTCTGCCATTTTATTAAAATCACGGGTAAGCTGGCCTAATTCGTCATTACTGACCTGTTTTGCACGATAATCATAATCTCCTGCCGCCATCCGCTTAGTGGCACGAGTAAGAAGCCTGATTGGCTTGGTCAGCCAGGAAGCAATCAAGTGCATGATTATTGTCCCCAAAAGCAGCATAATCACTGTAACCTGCCGATACACCAAAAATCCCAGCTCACGCTCATTAAAAACCACTGAAACATCCCGCAAAGTTTCCAGATATAATACCCGGTCCAGTGCATTTACCGTGCTGCCCGTCTGAATATAATAATGCCCATTCATTTCTATGGTGCGGTAAGTTTTTGTCCCCTGTCCGGTCTCAAGAAGCAGTCCGTCATCCGTCTCGAACCCATCGCTTGCATACAAGGGTTCCTTTTCCTCATTTGACAGGCGAAGCATACGACTGGTATTCTGACCGCTGTTCTCCAAATTATAAGCAATCTGTTCCACCGTAGAATCCTGCAGCACATCATACTTGGCAGGCACATTTAAGGCGGCTGTTTCAAAGGCAAAGCTCAAAATACTGTTTTCATCAAGGGCCTGCCCTGCTTCCCGCTCCAACGAGGTTTCAAACACATAATTAATAAAATAAAATCCGCTGAACCCAAGTGCAATGGCCATAACAATCATTGTCCACAGCAATAATTTTAAAGAGAATTTCATTGTGACACCTCTAACCGGTAGCCCACTTTATACACTGCTACCAGATTCTGCTCCCATCCCAGTTTCCTTCGAAGACGCTGCACATGAAGGTCTAAGGTTCTGCTGTCACTGATATATTCATCCTCCCACACCTTTTCATACAGACTTTCCCTGAATAATGCAACATTTTTATTCTGCATAAAGAGCACCAAAAGGCCAAATTCCTTATTGGTAAGGATAATCTGCTTTCCACCCTTTAATACTCTGCGCGCTTCCACATCAACCACCACATCCCCGGCAGTTAACAGCCTTTCTGTCTTGTTATACCGCCTGAGAACTGCTTCCACCCTGGCTACCAGCTCTACCACATCAAAAGGTTTAACAAGGTAATCATCAGCCCCTAACTTAAGTCCTTTCACCCGGTCTTTCACCTCATGCTTTGCAGTAATAAAAATAACCGGAATTTTTAAAGGTCGTATGTAATCCAATACATCATATCCGTCTGCTCCTGGCAGCATAATATCCAACAAAACAAGATCAAAGGTTTCCTTTTCAATCAGATC
Organism: Lachnospiraceae bacterium UBA7199; assembly: GCA_002490775.1. Lineage (GTDB taxonomy): Bacteria > Bacillota > Clostridia > Lachnospirales > Lachnospiraceae > Suilimivivens. Next base: position 110,017 of record DKUR01000083.1, read on the forward strand.
AATTGCATCCAGCCCGTTCTGTACTGCCTTACATTGATAACCTGATGCAGAAAGATTTAAATCAATCAGATCGCAAATTGGCTTTTCATCATCTACTATTAATATCTTTATCATTCTGCCTTCCTCCATTCCGAGTATTTATTCAACCTTCCACCCCCAATAGGCTCTTGCACGCTCTACCAGCGCCGCCACCGTATCTTCATCACTGCATGGATTCTGTCTTACAAGCTCCGTATCTTTATAAAAGCCGCCGGTGCGCTGATAATAAACCGAATAATCACTTTCTATGATCAGCTCATTTCCCTGTCCTTCATAACTGTAACGGGCCAGCACAAGGATATCCTTCATCCCGTCTCCATCAATGTCCTTGCAGGTAATGCCCTTTAACGCATAAAGATTATCATAATCTCCCATTGGCTGAAAACTCCACACAATATCCCCCTGCTCATTAATAAGATATATCATAAAAGTGGCAAAATCTGCCATTGTATAGGTTCCCGGAACCACTTCGAGCCTGCCAAGCTTTTCAAACTGCCTGTAATAGCATTGCTCCCTGGCAATTTCAAATCCATGTGCTAAAAGCTCCTGTTTGGTAGAAGCTGTATACAAAAACTCCGTAGAATAGCCTCCCTTTACGAATGCTGCAATACATTTCGCGCTTTTATTCATACTAAACCGGTTTATCTTATCTGATATCCGGTAGTCCCGGTAAAATCCCTGATCATCCTGAAACAGCACCTCCCCAACTTTATAAGGGTTCCCCCTATAAGAACCGCTGCTATTAATGCAGGTAACAATCAATATAATGTCCATCCTTCCATCCCAATTCAGTTCCTGAAAGGAAACCGCTGTCAGCTCCACGACAGGCTGCTCCAGCTTTCCCGGATTGCGATTATTACATTCCAGTTGGTCTGTCTTAAATACAATGGTTCCATTTTCTCTGGCAAAAAACAATACCAGCCTATGGTATTCTTCGTCAATAGCCGGCACCATAAAAACCTGTCCGTAGCTTTTCGTTTCTATGGGAAAGACCTGCTCCTCTATTACCTGAAAACCGGCCCCTTCTATCTGCCATCTGGTATTTACCTGCAAAAAGCGCTGCTGATAACTTTCATAAGCTACCTGCAACGCTTTCGTATCTTCTTCACCGTAGGCATAAATAGAGAACAAAAACCAAAAAAGTACAAAACAAATGCTAAATAATATGGTATGATGTAAAATTCTCTTTTTCAACACTCGTCACCGGCTTCTCTTTTGTTTCTAATATCGTTTACTATAATTATTGTTACAGATTATTGTAACATACCGCAGAAACAGACTCAAGAACAATTACAGCCTTAACACGGAAATCAATTTTCAGATTCTGGGAGATGTATGTACGTTGACAGAGAGGGAGACATCCCGAAAATATTTCTTAAGGAGTCCTTTCAACAACGTCAG
>DKUR01000092.1:0-456 GCA_002490775.1 Lachnospiraceae bacterium UBA7199
TCATTTAAAATAATTCCTGTTATGGTATTAATACACTTATATACCCAACTGGATATCATTACAGGTCCCATATTTACCTCACACACAAAAAATATGCTCTAAACAAATTTATTATATATGAGATACTGCATTTAATCAATATTTGATTTTTATTATGAATATTTGCAAACTCTTTCATTTTATCATATAATAAACCTCGAAAGCAGAAGACAGTTTTAATACATGAAATGATACCAGGAGGAAAAGTATATGATATCAGTATTGGAAGGCGGTGCCTATTTAATAAATGGGGCAGAGGTTATTGCTGACGGAGCAGATGCCCTTTCCCAGGTGAAAGCAAAAACAGGAAAGGAAGTCACAAAGGAAGCATCCAGGCAGCAGACCATTGCGTACCGCATTTTAGAAGAACACAATACGTCAGACAATATGGACAAGCTGAAAATCAAGTTTGACAAG
>DKUR01000092.1:738-16933 GCA_002490775.1 Lachnospiraceae bacterium UBA7199
AAGCTGAAAATCAAGTTTGACAAGCTGACTTCCCATGATATAACTTTTGTAGGAATTATTCAGACAGCCAGGGCGTCGGGGCTTGAAAAATTTCCGGTTCCCTATGTACTTACAAACTGCCATAATTCCTTATGTGCGGTGGGAGGGACCATCAACGAAGATGATCACATGTTTGGTCTTACCTGCGCAAAGAAATATGGCGGTGTTTATGTGCCTCCTCATCAGGCAGTTATCCATCAGTTTGCGCGGGAAATGCTTGCAGGGGGAGGGAAGATGATTTTAGGTTCAGATTCCCATACCCGTTATGGTGCCCTTGGAACGATGGCGATGGGAGAGGGCGGCCCTGAACTTGTAAAGCAGCTTTTAAATCAGACCTATGATATTAACATGCCCGGAGTAGTAGGCGTATATCTTACAGGAGAACCGGTAAAAGGCGTAGGACCTCAGGATGTGGCATTGGCAATTATAGGTGAAGTATTTGCCAGCGGTTATGTAAAGAATAAAGTAATGGAATTTGTAGGGCCGGGCGTAGCATCCTTAAGTGCTGATTTCAGGATCGGCATTGATGTAATGACCACAGAAACCACCTGCCTGTCTTCTATTTGGCGGACAGATGATGTGATAAAAGAATTTTATGAGATTCATGGAAGAAGGGAAGAGTATAAGGAATTAAATCCGGGTGAAATTGCCTATTATGATGGCATGATCTCCATTGATTTAAGCACTATTAAGCCAATGATTGCAATGCCCTTCCATCCCAGCAACACCTATACCATTGAGGAACTGAATGCAAATTTGATGGATATTTTAGATGATGTGGAAAAGAAAGCGGCAGTTTCTTTGGATGGGGCAGTTAAGTTTACTCTTAAAAATAAAGTAAAGAACGGAAAGCTGCTGGTAGATCAGGGAATCATTGCGGGCTGTGCAGGGGGCGGATTTGAAAATATCTGTGCAGCAGCAGATATTATGAAGGATACCTACATTGGTTCTGATGGCTTTACCTTAAGCGTGTATCCGGCATCTATGCCTGTGTATATGGAACTGATTAAAAATGGCTGTGCAGCAACATTACTTGAAACAGGTGCAGTTATGAAAACTGCATTCTGCGGCCCTTGTTTTGGAGCAGGCGATACACCTGCAAATAATGCCTTCAGCATCCGCCATTCTACCAGAAACTTCCCTAATAGGGAAGGTTCCAAGCTGCAGAATGGACAGATTTCTTCGGTAGCTCTTATGGATGCAAGATCTATTGCAGCAACAGCGGCAAACAAGGGAGTACTTACAGCAGCTACAGATTTTGACGGTCCTATTAACAAGTACCAGTATCATTTTGATGCAAATATTTATGCCAATAGAGTTTTTGATTCCAAGGGAGAAGCCGATCCTTTTGTTGAAATTCAGTTTGGCCCTAATATTAAAGACTGGCCTGCTATGACGGAGCTTCCTGAAAATTTGGTCCTGAGAGTAGTATCTGAGATTCATGATCCGGTCACTACTACAGATGAGTTGATTCCTTCCGGGGAGACTTCTTCTTATCGTTCCAATCCTTTGGGACTTGCAGAGTTTACTTTGTCAAGGAAAGATCCTGCCTATGTAGGACTTGCCAAGGAAATTCAGGCTGCACAAAAGGCTGTGATGGAAGGTAAATGTCCTTTAGAAGAAAAGCCGGAACTGAAACCGGTAATGGAAGTGATACAGAAAAGTTTTCCAGAAGCAGGCAGAGGAAATATTGGGTTTGGTTCCACCATTTTTGCAGTGAAGCCAGGTGACGGATCAGCCAGGGAGCAGGCAGCATCCTGCCAGAAGGTACTCGGCGGCTGGAGCAATATTGCCAATGAATATGCAACCAAAAGATACCGTTCCAATTTGATCAACTGGGGTATGCTTCCATTTCTGATTGAAGAAGGTGAGCTTCCCTTTAAGAACAAAGACTACCTGTTCTTGCCGGGAATCAGGAAAGCAGTGGAAGATAAGAGCGACGAGATCAAGGCATACCGGGTAGGGGAAAAGGAGCTTACAGAATTTACCTTAAAACTTGGTGAACTGACGGATGAAGAAAGACAGATTATTCTGAAAGGATGTCTGATCAATTATAATAGAGTTTAAATAAATTGATTCTAAGGATTAAGTGGGCTGCGAATTTTCGCAGCCCTTTCTATCAATAATGGGGTAGTTATTTCTACATATTGCAAATTTCTTAAACATCCTGCAACCTTTAAAATACATTCCAATTCAATTTTATTGTTTAAAAAGAAAACAAGTGATAAAATACTATATTTCAGGAGGTGGTAATTTGATTTATATCGGTATTTGTGATGACGAAAAATATATGTCTGACAGGATCAGGGCAATGGCATCCGGCTTTTTCCGAAAAAGAAATTTGGAGATAGAAATCTTGCAATTTTCAAGTGGAGAGGAATTATTGAAGTATGAAAAAGAAATAGATTTGCTGTTTCTGGATATTCAGATGAAAGGTATGGATGGCATGGAAACGGCAAGGAGGCTTCGTGAAAGAAAATTTAAGGGGTTTCTGATTTTTATAACTATCCTTAGGGAAATGGTATTTGACTCTTTTGAGGTACATGCATATGATTATCTGGTAAAACCAATAGAAGAAAGGCGGTTTGAAAGGGTGATGGAACGCCTTCTAGCATCAATGGAAAATGCCGGAGAAACTAATTTATTGATTCAAAGGGGACATGAAAGCAGCATTATCCCCTTGGAAAGTATTATTTTTTGTGAAGTGATTAACAGGAAGGTATATCTGCATCTGGCATCATCAGAGATCATTGATTTTTATGAACGGATTGAAAATCTGGAAACAAAACTGGATGACAGATTTTTTCGATGCCACAGAAGTTATTTGATTAACTTAAAGTATTTGAAAAGTTTTAAGGGTGGGACAGCATATATGGAAAATGGAGGAAAAATACCTGTGTCCCGCCTGCGGAGCAGAGAATTTGCCAGCGCAATTTTGCAGTATATGAGTATGCAGGAGCTATAAATGATTAATTATATAGATTTTTTTAACAATTATGTAATGGGAAGTGTTCAAATGGCGATAGGGTTTTATCTTCTTACCAAGTTTTTGAAAAAGAAAGTAAAACTTTATTTCTACTTTTTTATGGCACTATTGGGGATGGCTGTTGTGATGATTATTTCATCAAGTGGCATAATTGATTTTCTTATTTTTTTGCTGCTTCTTACCGGAGGTGGGATTTTTATATGCTGGGGCGATGGAAAAGCTGTCGTTTTATACGCAGCACTGACGGTTGAAATTATGCAGCTTAGTTATGGCATTGTTAATTCTGTTTTAGGCATCTTATATCCGTATATGCATTCCTTTGACCAAAAAAGTGTTGGCGTTGCATTTATGTTAGCAGGAAATCTGGCATTATTGGTGGCAGTATTTTGCTGTTATATAGTACGTCAGTATTTCGCAGAGGATGAAACATTGAAAAAACAGTATGTGCTTATGATTTTAACGCCTATATTAATGCTCTTTTTCATAGATAAATATATTAGTTCTATTATTTATGGAACTTTAACAATCACGGATGGCAGGGTAATTACCATAGGCGCCAATCATTTTCAGGTCTTAATGATGCAGCTTTTAGGAATGGCAAGTTTATTCTGTATTTTGTTTGCTTATAAAAAAATGCTGGAAAGCTTTCGACTCAGCACAGAACTGTCACTGTTAGAACAGGAGGAACATTCTCTGAACCGGTACGTAGAAGAAGCAAAGGTTCATTATGAAAATACAAAAGCATTCCGCCATGATGTAAAAAATCATATTGTGGTGGTAAAGGGGCTTTTACAGAAGGATAAGATAAAACAGGCATTAAGCTACATAGGAGATATGGAAAGCATTACGGAGAAGTTGTCATTTCCATGCAGTACAAATAATCCGGTGGTGGATATTCTGGTAGGAAATAAATTAAGTATAGCAAAGGAGATTGGTATAAATGTGAGCTGCTGCCTGCTTTTGCCGACAATTTGTTTTGTGCGGGATATTGATTTTTGCATTATTTTGTCAAATGCTTTGGATAATGCGGTTCAGGCATGTAAATGTATGAAGGATGATACGGAAAAATACATTGATGTGACAGGGCGCATACAGGGAGATTTTATTTTAATAGAAGTAAAAAACAGCTATCAGGGAGGGCGCTTCAGGCCCGGAACCGGTTTTTCAAACATAAAAGCGGTGGCTGAAAAGTACCATGGTACGATGCGTATAAAGACACAGGGAAGAGAGTTTGAGCTAAGCGTACTGCTGATCATTCCACAGCAGGCAGAAAACATCCCACAACAAATTTGTTAAATGCCTTTTTGAAATGCCGAAAAAGATAATGCAGGCAGGACTTATGGATATGCTGCCTGACGTGAAAATGATAGGAGGCAATTTAAATGGCAATGGAAATCAGCGGAGGTTATGGCCTTTACGGGGCTGGCTATGCGCAGCAAATGAAAAAGATTTTTTACGAGGATTCAAAAAAATCTGTAGAGAAGTGCACCACAAATACAGATAAGGTTGACAGGGAAATCAAGAATCTGAAAGAAAAACAAAGGCAGTTAAAGCAGGAGATTGAAGCCTCTTCCAAAGACAAAGACAAAGTCAGGAAGCTGGAGAAACAATTAGCCCAGGTGGAAAGTGAGTTAAACCAGAAAGATAATGATACCTACAGGCGGCAGAAAGCGCAAATTTAATATTTTTTATGTTAGTTTATCCATTAACCCTGCAATAAAAACACCTGCTGCTAAAAAGAAAATATTGATAAGTCCACTTCTCGTAAAAATAGATAGAGCATCAAAAGGGGTAATCATGATTGTAGCGGCAATAATAATGCCTACAATCCCGTGAAATGCTTCAGAGTAACAGGTATCGAATAAAGTATTTACAGCTTTTGAAAGAAAAACGATTGTGGCAATTCCGCCGATTCCGCCAGGTATTAAAACTTCTGGTGATAGGCAGCCGATGCCGTCCACAAAGGGCGTGTACAGACCTAAAGGCATGAGAAGCGTGGAAAAGCTCATTCCTGGCGCAATGATACTTAGTGCAAGGCAGAAGCCGCAGAATACATACCAGATAAAACTGGGTGTAATTGCTATATGGAAAGCATTCAAACTGATTAAAAGAGAAAAAACAATCAGCATGGCGCCAAACATGGAAATAAAAGATTTTTTGCTTCTGCCATGAAGCCCGGCTTCTTTCCACAAAGAAGGAACCATTCCTGTGATCAGCCCAATAAAAAGACAGATGGACGGATCAGGATATTTCTCAAGAACAAAAGAAAGCAGGTGTGCGATTTCTACAAACCCGATGATATAACCTAAAATGTAAGGGAGCAGCTTTGGAACGTGCGTTTTAAAGTTGTGTACAGGGTTGGCTAATAGCTCCATAAGAGGCTTATAAATGCCAAATAAGACGCTGAGGACACCCCCGCTGATGCCGGGAAGCACTGCCCCAAGACCTACAAGCGCTCCCTGCAGGACATGGACTGGAATTTTCAGAAGAAAGGTAAATGTCAGTATTTTTTTTTCTTTCTTTGTTGTCATAGGCAGTTGACTCCTTTTTTGAGTAATGAGTGAAGGGATGACAGTTCAGCCCCCATCATTCGTAAAAGCGTCTGCTCATGAAGTGTTAGTTAAAACTTATGACAAAATAGGGTTGTTTCATTACATGCAGATCTGCAAAATTTTTTACATGGCTAAATTTATTGTACGAATGACCGATAAATATATTACAGATGTTCATGGCCAGAGCGTTTGCAGAATCATATGGTATAAGTCGCCACGGATGGTATGCTTTAGGGAAACGGACAGCCCTTTTGTATATCATTTTTGCTTTTTTTAACCAGGGAGGGGAGATTTAGGCAAGGGACTTAAAGAAGGAGGTAGAATGCGAATTGATTCCAGTACAATAGGAATGGAGTCCGCCAGAAAGCACACTACCCTTACAGGAAGGGTAAATAAGCTTATGATCACTACCGGAAGGCAGAGCTTAATGGATGGAACCGGAGGCTTGCTGAAGGATATGTCGGAAGGTGATGTAGAAGGTCAGGAAAAACAGACCAAAGAAAATCAAGGTAATTTGCTGCAAAATACACTGGAGGAAATGCGTGCGAAATCAGGTAATGCCAGTTTAAGCAGAATCAACAGTACGGATCTGCGTTCGGTGCAGGAACAGCTTATGGAAATCAGGCAACAGTGCCTGAATTATCTGATGAGAATCTTTTTCCCGGAAAAAAGAGAAATGGACTGGGGAGAGATGACTTCTTCACAGGAATCGGATCAAGTTACTTCAACCCAGGACAGCATAGTTTCTATGGTTGGTGTGGGAACAAAAACTTTTTCTTATAGTTCTCAGTACTATTATGAAGAGACAGAAAATACCAGCTTTACTACACAGGGAACTGTAAAATGTGCAGATGGAAGAGAAATTAATTTTAATTTAAATCTGGAAATGAGCCGGAGTTTTCAAGAGTATTATGAGGAAAACATAAGCTTTACACAGACTTCTATGTGCGATCCCCTTGTAATTAATTTAAACGGGAACATAGCAGACCTTTCCGATCAGACATTTTTCTTTGATCTTGACGGAGATGGGCAGAAAGATGAAATCAATCGTCTGGCAGCCGGAAGTGGTTTCCTTGCTTTGGATAAAAACGGAGACGGAATCATCAATGATGGTTCAGAGCTTTTCGGAACCAAATCAGGAGACGGGTTTGCAGATCTGGCAGCTTACGATACGGATCACAATGGTTTTATTGATGAGGGAGATGAAATCTGGGATAAGCTGAAGATTTGGGTTATGGATGAAAACGGAAATCAGCAGCTTTATTCTCTGGCGGAAAAGGGCGTCGGCGCTATATGTCTTCAGAATAATGCAACTAATTTTGCAATTACCGATGCAAATAATCAGGCCAAGGGAATGATTCGCAGTACCGGCGTATTTCTGTATGAAAATGGAAATGTTGGCACGGTGCAGCATGTTGATCTAGCCCTTCACGAGCAAAAAAAGCAGGAAGAGGTTAGAAAAAATCAAAAAAAATATGAGCAGTGGCTATATGCTATGGCAATGTAATAAATTATAGGCATCCTTCATAAAATAGTCTGGAGGTGTCCTATGAAAAAACTTAGAGTCTTTCAAACTGTCGAAAATAAGAGGATCGCATCCAGATTTCCCTTACGAAATCTGGGTACGATTCTTTTACTTTTGCTGGTTATTCCCTATTTGATTACCTTTTTATTCGGAAATTTGGAAGAAGACAGTACGGGAGTTGTAGTAAAAACTACAGCTATAGAAAATGAAAATATTGAGGGAAGCATTTATGTAAGAAATGTGACTGCATTAGGAAATGAAAAAATACCCCTTGAGATCTATGTTGCAGATAAGCTTGCAAGGAGTATTGACAGCACCTATGAAATGGAGGCAATAAAGGCACAGGCTGTTTTAATCAGGTCGGGACTTTTAGCGATGGAGGAAAGTGGAAAAGAAATTTATGTGGAAGATGAAGAATATGGAAATCTGCTGATACCGGAGCGCATATGGCAGGCGGTATCAGAGAGTGCCGGAGTATGTATTATGTGGCAGGATAAACCTGTAAGCGGGGCATATTTTGCAGTGAGCAACGGTGCCACAAGAAATGGAGAAGAACTGTCGCTTACAGAATATCCTTATTTAAAAAGCGTGATCTGTAGCAGGGATTTTTTATCCAAGGATTTTATGAGCACTGCAAGTTACGAAGAAAGTGCGTTTCATAAAATATGGGAACAGCTGCCGGAAACGTATCTGTCAGAGGAAGAAATAGAAAAGCTTACTCCTAAGGAAGAACTGGAAGGGATAAAGGTTTACAGAGACAGTACCGGATATGTGCTTTATCTTGAGGATGATGGCAAATGGGTATCAGGAGAGACATTTCGAGAAGCATTTTTACTTTCGTCGGCCAGTTTTCATATGGAAAAGGAAGGGACACTTATTATTTTTTCTGTTAAAGGATCGGGACATGGACTTGGAATGAGTCAGTTTGCCGCAAATGAAATGGCAAAAGAGGAGGAGGATTATATAGATATCCTGCATTATTTTTTTGATCAGGTAACAATTACAAAAATTGAATAAAGTAGAAAAAAGGGGCAAAACTATCCATAAATAACAATCATGTGCATGGCATTTTACTTAGAAAACTGTGTCTTAGCGCTGGATGTCACAAGTCTTTCGCCATGTGCAGAAAGCGGCGCAGAAATGAGGAATAAAGATGAGAAGAAGTAGAAGAAGAGGCCTTGCCAAAGAACGGCTGATTATGATTGCATCATCATTGCTGGTTTTAGCATCTTTAACCGCTACAGGGATATGGCTGGGGAGAGATCAGGGCAGTCAGGATGAGGGATATGTGGTAGATTTAAGCGCCATTGAAAATAGTGCAGCCGCCGGCATGGCCGACGAAAAGGATTTAACCATTGCAGAAAGTGTTACACAGGGAGCGTCTACAGATGACCTTGATTATGATCCCTATTTTCAGGAGACGAATTCTCAAAGAGTAGAAAACCCGGATGAATCAGAGAGCAACAGCATGTCAGATACTTCCCAGAAGGAAAATGCAAAGACAGATAAGGAAAATCAGGAAAATAGCACTGATGGAAAACAGCAGGAAGGGAAGCAGGAAGAGCAGGCGGAAGAGGAAAATACGCCGGCATTATCTACTGCCATGCAACCGGCGCTTACATTTAATGATTCTGATACGCTTGTTTGGCCGATTGTAGGGAATATACTGATTAATTACAGTATGGACAAAACAGTTTTTTTCCCTACACTGCAGCAATATAAGTGCAATCCGGCAGTAATTATTCAGGCAAATGAAGGTGACCTGATTACAGCTTCATCTGCGGGTAAAGTAATTTCCGTATTTGAGGATCGACAAATAGGAAAGGGAATTGTAATGGAATTAGGCGGCGGATATGAAGTGACCTATGGTCAGCTTCAAAACATTCTTGTATCTGAAGGCAGTTATGTGGCGGCTGGAGATATTATTGCAGAGGTTGCAGCCCCTACCAAATACTATAGCGTGGAAGGAACCAATGTTTACTTTAAACTGACTAAGGATGGAGAACCTGTAAATCCGTTATCGAAACTGAACTAACTTTTTATGTATCAAATACCCCGCTGCAAGCAACGGGGCATTTGAATCTCGTGGGAAGAAAGAGAAGACATCGTTTTAACTACTTCACTTTGTGAGGGAAAGGCAAGGATACAGAAATGTTGTATATAATTGGCGGCAGAGTTTTAACTATGTCCGGGGAAATATGGGAAAAAGGATATATATGTATTGAAGAAGGAAAAATAAAGGAATTGGGGGCTATGAAAAATGGCGCCCCATTTCCTTTGCAATCCGGTAATGGTATGCAGGTGATAAATGCATCTGGCTGTACCGTAATGCCTGGACTGATAGAGGCACACTGCCATATGGGAATCACGGAAGAAAAAAAGGGGATGGAGGGAGATGACTGTAATGAGACAGTAGATCCTATTACCCCTTATCTTCGTGCCATTGATGCCATTAACCCTATGGATGCAGCTTTTGATGATGCAGTCCGTGCAGGAATAACCGGAGCAATGATTGGGCCGGGAAGCGCAAATGTGGCAGGAGGCAGCTTTGCATTTGTAAAAACACATGGCAGAAATATTGATAAACTGGTGATAAAAAGTCCGGCAGCCATGAAGGTAGCCTTTGGGGAAAATCCAAAAGTTAATTATGGCGGTCAGGGAAAATCACCTGCAACCCGTATGGCAATTGCTGCCATGTTAAGAGAAGAGTTGTTTAAAGCGTTCCAATACAAAGAAAAGAAGAAAAAAGGAGACTTAAAGGAACTTGATTTTAAATATGAATGCTGGCTGCCGGTGTTAAATGGAGAGATTCCTTTAAAGGCCCACGTACACAGGGCAGATGACATTTTAACAGCAATAAGGATCGCCAAGGAATTTCAACTGAAAATGACGCTTGATCATTGCAGTGAAGGCCATTTGATTGCCCAGGAGGTAAAAGAATCTGGATTTCCGGCGATTGTAGGGCCAGATCTTGCCAGCAGGAATAAAATAGAGGTTCAGAATATGGCCTTTAAAACAGTAGGCATTTTAAATAAAGCAGGGGTGAAAACCGCTATTACTACGGACCATCCTGTAAGTCTGATACAGGCACTGCCTATTTGCGCCGGGATGGCGGTAAAGGCTGGAATGGAGAAAATGGAAGCCTTGAAGTCCATTACCATATATCCAGCGCAGATCTGCGGCGTGGACGATCGTGTGGGAAGCCTTGAAAAAGGGAAGGATGCGGACATTGTAATTTTTGATGGTGATCCGCTAGAGGTGGCAACAAAAGCAATGTGCACCTTGATCAATGGTGAAATTGCATATGCTGATCAATCATTTTCTTTACCTGCTGATGAAAAACAGTTATAATCGAAGGCAGGGTGTTGGCATGCGAAGGAGGAATAAGGTTGAGAAGACAAATGATGGTAATTGCTCTTGCATGTGTTGTTTTACTTGCAGGATGCCAGCAAATACCTTTGGATAAATATATACCAATCCCATCCGGAGATGATAATTTTGTCAGTATGGAGGAAACACCGGACCTTTCCTATGAGGTTCCGGTAAGTACTCCCGGTATTTTGGTCAATCAATTAGGATATTTGCCTGAGAGCAAAAAAGTGGCTGTTTTTCAGGGGGATGAGCTGCCTGATGTTTTTCATGTGATTGATATGGAGAGCAAGGATACTGTATATACTGGATTTTTGGAGGAGCAAGGATATAATCAGGAACTGGAAGAATATAATAGCTATGGAGATTTTTCTGGTCTGCAGACGCCGGGAAATTATTACATAGAAGCACCTGTACTTGGAAGGTCATATTCCTTTTCCATTGGAGAGGATATTTATAAGGATACTTTTAAAGAGGCATGCAAACAATATTATTATAATCGCTGCGGAATTACATTGACAACAGAATATGCAGGTGAGAATGCGCATAATGCATGTCATATCGGTAAAGTAATGCTTAAGGAAGACACTTCTATCACCTTGGATGTATCAGGGGGATGGCATCAGGATGAAAAGGGGCAAAAAGATGTGATGTCGGCAGCACAGGCGATGTCGGTGATGCTTCTTTCCTATGAACTATACGAAAAGGCGTTTACGGATGATTATGGTATTCCAGAAAGCAAAAATGGTATTCCTGATATTTTGGATGAAGTCAGGTATGAAGTTGAATGGATGCTGAAAATGCAGGATAAACAGACGGGAGAGGTGTATGCTGGTGTGTCTGTCTATGGATCAAATAATGATACTTCCGGTAAAACATCAGATATTTATCTGGAGCCTTCATCAGCGGAAGCAGAAAGAGCATTTGCTATGGCGTTAGCTAAGTTCAGCTATTTATATCAAAATTTTGATTCAGAATATGCTACCTACTGCCTTCAGGCGGCAGACAGAGCTTGGAAACATGCAGAATTAGATTCATCTGACGAAAGCGATAAAATAAATAAGTGGAAATTTGCAGCGGCGGCAGAGCTTTACCGTGCGTCAGGCCAGAGAAGCTGTCATAAATATATTGAAGAATATTTAAGCAGCGAAGAAGATCTATATGAGCAGGATGAAATTATATTACTAGGCTGCATTACCTATATTTCTACCAAACAGAAAGTCGAACTTACTTTATGTGACAAAATCATGAAAATGCTGATGTACCAGGCTGAGAAAATTTCTGAAGATGCCAACAGCAGTCCTTATCTTGCTTCTGTAAATAAGGAGCAGGATGACAGCCGCCAATTGTTAATGAATATAATGTACCTTATGGTAGTGAATCATATTATTGCAAATTATGAATATGAAACAGCCATAGAAAACCATATTCATTATTTGTTTGGAATAAATGACGTAGCTGTCAGTTATGTTGACGGTTCTGGAGAAAACAGCTATGGAAATGGAGAAGAAGGCATTGGAGTTATGAAACAATTTGATACAGACAGCAAGCTTATTTTCATACTCAGTGATGTCATAGACAAGTCAGCCGGATAGGCAGCATGTTTTGCAATAGTGTAGGCAGATTATTCTCTTTATCAGCAAAAGAAACAGGAATAGAATAAATGAGATGGCAGCTTGTATGTAGATATGCAATGTAGAATTATTAAGGAAGGTTTGGTATTAGCGATGAAAATTGTAGTTTTAGCAGGAGGAATCAGCACAGAGAGGGATGTTTCTTTAAGTTCAGGCGTTATGATATATCAAGCATTGAAAAAGAACGGACATAAGGTCATCCTTCTGGATGTATATTTAGGGTATTCAGGCAAAGATGCTGGTAATGTTTTTGAAAAGGATGAAAAGTGGGATAAGGAAATAGGTGCTGTCACTGATAAAAATCCTGATATTGCGCAGATAAAAGCAATGCGTCCCGATGGGGAGAAAAATTTTTTCGGGCCAAATGTTATTTCCATCTGTCAGGCTGCAGACGTGGTTTTTATGGCGCTTCATGGGGAAAATGGAGAAAATGGAAAAATTCAGGCCTGCTTTGATCTTATGGGAATTACATATACAGGAACAGATTATGTAAGTTCAGCCATCTGCATGGACAAAGGGATTACCAAGGACATCTTTGCCTGTTATGGAATTCCATCTCCGGCAGGAATCCGTTTGAAAAAGGGAGAAAGCCCCAAAGAAATGGTTCCTTTTCCCTGTATTGTAAAAGCTTGCTGCGGTGGTTCCAGTGTAGGCGTCAGCATTGCCGAAAAGGAAGAAGAGTATGAACAGGCGATGGAAGAGGCTTTTCGCTATGATAATGAAGTGATTGTGGAACAGTACATAAAAGGACGCGAATTTTCTGTGGGGGTTATGGAAGGAAAAGCATTGCCTGTTATTGAAATTGCCCCATTACAGGGATTTTATGACTATAAAAATAAATATCAGGCGGGCTCTGCAATTGAGACTTGTCCGGCAGAGATTTCTGAGGAAAAAACAAAAGAAATGCAGGCGTATGCAGAAGAGGCTTTCCGTGTACTGCGGTTAAAAAATTACGCCAGAATGGATTTTATGATGAGTGAAACGGGAAAAATTTATTGCCTGGAAGCAAATACACTGCCTGGCATGACACCCACATCTCTGCTTCCTCAGGAGGCGGAAGCTGTAGGAATTCCATTTGAAAAACTGTGTGAGAAGATCATTGAGGCAGCAGTGAAATAGAAAATTGCAGGAATGTGAGGTATGGCTTATGAAAAATATGACAGTCAGCAATATTGCAAAGGCTTGTGGAGGAGAGCTCTTTGGAGATGAAAAAAGGGATTTGGAAGCATCATGCGTGGTAATTGATTCCAGAAAGATGATGGAGGGCGGAGTGTTTATTGCCACAAAGGGCGAACGCGTGGACGGACATGACTTTATTCCTCAAATGGCGGAAAAGAAAGCACTGGCTGTTGTGTGTGAAAAAAAGCCCAGAGACTGTCAGGTGCCTTATATTCTTGTTCAGGATTCTTTTCAGGCACTTAAGGACATTGCTGAATTTTACAGAAGCCAATTAAGCATTCCCGTAGTAGGAATTACAGGAAGCGTAGGAAAGACCAGCACCAAGGAAATGATTGCGGCAGTTTTGTCTGAGGGTTTTTGTGTATTGAAAACAGAAGGGAATTTCAATAATGAAGTAGGGCTGCCTCTTACGGTTTTGCAGATCAGGCCGGAACACCAGGCGGCGGTTCTGGAAATGGGAATCAGTGATTTTGGAGAGATGCACAGATTAAGTAAAATCGGAAAACCTGACATTTGTGTCATGACAAATATTGGTCAATGCCACTTGGAAAATCTTGGGACAAGGGAAGGAATTTTAAGGGCAAAGACGGAAATATTTGACTTTATGAATCCTGATGGATATGTTTTTGTGAATGGCGACGACGACATGCTGGTAAGGGTAAAGGCAGTAGGAGATCATGAAGTAGTACATTTTGGTCTTGGAATAGGAAATCAAATATTTGCATCTAATGTGATGAATAAGGGGTTATTTGGCTCTGAAGCGGTGATTCATATGGGGCTGGAGGTCTTTCCTGTAGAAATTCCTCTTCCCGGCGGACATATGGTATATAATGCGCTGGCAGCAGCAGCGGTAGGAAAATGTATGGGGCTTTCCAAAGAGCAGATAAAAAAGGGAATATCCAAAGTGCAGGCGGTAGGAGGAAGAAGCCATGTAATTGCGCTGCCTTCTTATACGGTCATTGATGATTGCTATAATGCCAACCCTGTTTCCATGAAAGCAGCTATTGATCTGCTTGCTATGGCGCTTGGCAGAAAAGTGGCAATTTTGGGAGACATGTTTGAGTTAGGGGAAAAGGAAAAGGAAATGCATAGGGAGGTTGGCCGCTACGCCGCTGGAAAAGGCATTGACATACTGCTGTGTGTAGGCGTGCTTTCCAGATATATGTATGAAAGTGCTTTAGAAGAAAGGCAGAGGAAAGCATATTATTTTGCAACCAGGGAAGAATTACTGGAAAGTTTGAAAGGAATTTTGCAGAGGGGAGATAATATTCTTGTGAAGGCTTCTCACGGAATGAAGTTTGATCAGGTAGTGGAGTTTTTGGAAACTTATAAATCTGAAAAATAAGGAAGCAGGTTATTAATCTGCTTCCTCTTTGATTTTAAAATAAGTTTCCATAATAATATTTTTGGTGTATGCGCCAATTTTTTTCTGATTTTCTTTTGCCAGGTCTTTTACATAAATCGGCTTTCCATATTCTAAAATCACCTGCGTTTTTTTGATCTTTGGAAGATGGTCTTCAAAAATATCAGCAGAGTTATAAATTGTCATAGGAATGATGGGGCATCCTGTTTTAGAGGCAATTTTAAAGCTGCCTTCATGAAATTCCATAAAGGTATGATTATTTTTGTTTCTGGTTCCTTCCGGGAAAATGCAGATAGAAATACCTGATTTTACTTTTTCAATTGCTGTAAGAATGATTTTAAGTCCCTGCTTTACATCATTCCGGTCTAAAAACAGACAGTGTAGATTTTTCATCCAGTTGACTAAAAGAGGCCACTTAAGCATCTCACGTTTGGCAATGTAGCCGGTAGGCCTGGGAACACGCACATAAGTAATTAAAATATCAAAGTAGCTTCTGTGGTTTCCGATGTAAAGCACAGGCTCATCTTTTGGCACATTTTCCTCTCCTTTTACAATAACGGTGGTTCCTGCAAAAAAGAGACATACTTTAAAAGCCCAATTTACAATGGCAAGGGAACTTTTGTTTTTCAGATCCATATTAAACTTACCGATGATCCATTCGGCAATTAAAAGGGGAATGCTGAAAACCAAAAATAAAATTACAAAGGTGGCTACTAAAATTAATCGAATCATTTGTTTTCTCTCCGGATTTTAGTAAATAATAACTTTTATAAGTATAGCTTAAGGAAATTGTTTTGGCAAGAAAGAAGGAGATTTTTATGGCAAATGTATATGGTTATGTGAGAGTCAGCAGCCGGGATCAAAATGAGGACAGGCAGATGACAGCTTTACAGGATTTATCCATTCCGGAAAAAAATATATTTCTGGATAAACAGTCAGGGAAAGATTTTGAAAGGCCTGCCTATAAACGTATGGTAAGACGAGTCAGAAAGGATGACCTGCTTTACATTAAAAGTATTGACCGCCTTGGGCGGAATTATGAAGAAATACAAAATCAGTGGCGGATATTGACAAAAGATAAAGGAATCGACATTTGTGTCATTGACATGCCTTTGTTGGATACCAGAAGGGGAAAAGACTTAGTGGGAACATTTTTAAGTGATATTGTACTGCAGGTATTGTCCTTTGTGGCGGAAAATGAACGGACAAATATAAGACAGCGTCAGGCGGAAGGAATTGCGGCAGCAAAAGCCAGAGGCGTTAAATTTGGACGTCCTCCGCTTCCTTATCCTGATAACTTTCAAGAGGTCTGCAGGGACTGGAGAAAGAAAAAAATGACGCTTCGCCAGGCAGCAGAGGCCTGTCAGATGCCTATAGGTACATTTTATGGAAAAGCGAGAAAGCTTGAAAGCTTTATTTAAGAAGAATTTGTAAAGGTGTACTTTTACAAACTGTACATATTTTTCCTAGTTGACTTGCATTTTACTACAAAAAATACCTTTTGCCAACTGCTTCATGTTCCTTATTGTTATTAACTTGTGATAATGT
>DKUR01000007.1 GCA_002490775.1 Lachnospiraceae bacterium UBA7199
TCTTAAGTTCGCGCCTATGGGATACCGCCGACAGGGAATCCTGCGTTAGCATACCAAGCATAAATGCGTCTGACGCACTGACCAGCGCCAGCATGAACTGCTGGAAAGCAATGGAAAACACAAGCGTCAACAGCTTTTTTGTAAAATCATACGATTTTTTCTCTTTCATCTTTCCATCCGCCTGCTATTTTTTATTTGACAATATCAGGTTTTTGCATTAAAATCATCCAGTATCCTCTATTTTTATATAACAATCTTCCATTTATGAGGTGATTTTATGGATAACAACACAAAATACTGCTCCGTGTTCAATTCAGATTCTTCTGAAACGGTTGCATATAATAACCCTCTGTTCCCCGCCTATGTGGTATATGGACTCCTTTCCTCCTATCCGGACTATTCTTCCGTCAGCCACTGGCACAAGGATTTGGAGTTTATTCTGATAAAAAGTGGAACTATGACCTATAATATAAACGGCCGGCTGATTGAACTGGAGGAAGGCAGCGGAATCATGGTAAACAGCTATCAGCTCCATTATGGCTTTTCTGCAGAACATAACGAATGTGAATTTGTCTGCATCCTGCTCTCCCCGGAATTATTGCAGGTGAACGATTGGTTTTATCAGAACTATATTGAGACTGTCACTGAAAATTCAGCATACCCTTACCTGTATCTTAGCCGTAATGACTGGATGTCATCCGTCATGGAAAAACTGGATGGGATTTATGATTCTTTTGGCAAAATCCCCGCAGAACCTTTATCCTATTTTGAATTGATGGAAGATTATTTTATGCTCATGAAAATATTGTATGAAAATCTTGATATTGGAAGCCAGACCCGGAAACCGGAATCTCCCGACCTGTCTTCCCTCAGAAGCATGATGACCTACATAGAGCAACACTACATGGAACATATCACTCTGGCAGATATCGCCCTGTCCGGCGCCTGCTGCAAAAGTAAATGTTCCCTACTCTTTAAAAAATATCTGTGCGATACCCCTATCACTTATACCACGAAACTCAGGCTGCGGAAAAGCCTTTCCACGCTGCTTGGCTCAAACAGCAGCATCGCTGACATAGCCTATGAATACGGTTTTAGCGGGGCAAGCTATTACTGCGAAACTTTCAAGAAATATTATGGAATGCCACCACTGATATACAAAAGAAATCAGCCTGCCTGACCTTTGTGTTGCGATATTCTCATATCCGTCAAGAACCGGCAGTTCTCCGGCTATCTCCGGTCTTGCTGCCAGGCTAGAATCACGGGCAGTTATGATAAATCTTTCGCTCTGACAGTTTCTTTCTTTGCAAGTTCATCATCAGGCCGCATTAGCACAACCCACTTTTCTCTTGTATCCAGACGGATAAACTCATACTTCTCAATATCCACTGGCTCCAGTAAAAGCCCATTTGGAGAACCACCGATTGTTGTCAATTATTTTTTTTCATGAGGAAATCTGTTATGTAAAATGTTATAAAAACAGATCAAATGTGGGACGAAAGAAAAATATATTTTATTGGTGTTCTTTTCTATATGCACCAGGTGTCATACCATATTCTTTCTTAAATGTGCGCATGAAATGCTCGGGATTTTCATAACCAATAACCTCGCAGATTGCCGCAATGCTTAGAGTGGTTTCTTTCAGGGCATGGCAGGCCTGGGTAAGTTTGATCCCTTTTATGATCTGCAGAAAAGTCTTTCCAGTACTTTCTTTCAGTAACGTGCTTAAGTACGATTGGCTGAATCCAAAGTGCTCTGCTAAATCTGATAAGGTAATTGTCTGATAATTAGCATTTAAATAATTAATGATAGAAGTAATGGATACGGAACCATGATTTCTGGTAAGGGTGCAGTCCATATCCTGCTCATAATAGCGGAGGAGCTTTGCCCAGAATAGCATAAGCATAGTGCTGAGAAAGACTGCACTGTATTTTTGATGTCCCAGATATTCAATAAAAAGATCCTCTAAGGAAGAGTGGATGTCAGGATCACCCTTTGTGTGGAAGATCAGGTAATTTCCTTCTGTTTTTTTATAAAGGACATGAGAAAAAAATGAACCCAGTGCGCTGTTGTTCGATAAGAGAGGAAAAAAGGTAGAGTGAAAGGCGGATGTGCGTATGCTTAGATTGATGGCAATGCTGTCATTAAAAATGCCTACGCTATGTATGGTATTTGGAGGGATGATACATATGTCCCCATTGTGCAGGGTCTGTTCAATTCCCTGTATAGAGGTTTCTGCCTGGCCTTCATAAATACATAATATCTCAAAAAAACCATGGCAATGTTCAAAAACCGGACTATAACGGTAATGTTTAGCGAGTTTGATGTCTCCAGCAACATTATCAAAAATTATATTTTCATCAATAAATGGATACCATGGTTCATTTTGCAAGGCAGGAATGTAGAGTTTATGATTGATGATCAGATCTTTATCCAGTGATTTTAAATAATTGGAAAACGCTTCCTGGCTTGTTTTTTCCAAATAATAAAGCTTTTTGTAAATGAGCTCGTCTTCTTCATAGAACGAAATATAATTGTAAAAATCTTTTTTTGCCAGTTTCATAATAGACCTCCTCTTCTTGTGAAAACAGTATACCATAAATATACAAGAAAATATATCAGTTTTTTATCAAAAAAAAGTCAATAGGAATCCGCTTGCGTAGAGTTTAAAATAAACAAAAATCAGAGGTAGCGTAAAGCACAAAACTGACGCTATCCAATTAAGTAGGAGGAGAAAAACATGGGAAACGTGGAAAAAAAAGTAACAATAGGAACATGGCGGCAAAGGATAGGGTATGGTTCATCTGATTTTGCCTGTAATCTGATCTGGCAGATGATCTCACTGTATCTGCTGTATTTCTATACAAATGTCATGCACCTGAATGCTGCGGCGGTCAGCGTCATGTTCCTAGTAACAAAAGTCTTTGATGGGGTTACGGATTTGATTGTAGGCTTCCTAATTGACAAGACGAATACCAGATGGGGAAAATCAAGACCGTGGATCTTATTTGGAGCTGTTCCATTTGCGGTAACATCTGTACTTGCATTCAGCGTACCGAATATCAGCCAGACGGGAATGCTGATTTATGCTTATGTAACTTATATTTTATTGTCCTTGTCTTATACAATTGTAAATATTCCAATGGCCTCTATCCTTCCTGCGCTTACTGAAGATGCACAGGAAAGAACTACCCTGGCCGCATGTAGGACGTTCTTTTCATCTGTTGGATCTACTGTGGTCAGTGCAACTGCTTTGACACTGGTCGATAAATTCGGAAATGGTAATGAAGCTTTGGGTTTTCGTATTGTTATGATGATCTTCGGCGTGATAGGATGCTTGGTATTTTTCTTCTGCTTTTTTAATACAAAGGAGCGTGTGCAGATTTCGGCAGAAAATGTCAGCATCAAAGCAAATCTACTTTGCCTGGTTCACAACAAACCGTGGAAACTATTTGCTTTAAATATAGTATGGTTCTTTGGCGGATATGTTTTGCAGGCGAGTGCAGTTATTTTCTATTTTACATATGTGGTAGGAAATAAAGGTATGGTGCAGCTTGTGGCAACGATTACTACGCTGGTTCCGATTGTGACAAATTTATGTGCACCGTTTCTTGCGAAACTGACTTCTAAAAGAAACCTGATGGTAGCGGGCAATATCATACATACGGCAGGTCTTTTACTTGTTTTCTTTGGAGGAGGTTCTGTTACGGTCATGATTGCTGGTGCGGTGATAGCAGCCGCAGGTTATGGTCTGAAAGGAAGTATGCATTTTGCAATGCAACCGGACCCAGTAGATTACGGTGAGTGGAAAAGCGGCGTTAATACATCTGGAACTTTGTCCGCAGTGAATGGTTTCATTGGAAAAGTAGGAATGGCGGTCGCAAGCAGTGCAGGGGCTGCCCTGTTGGAAATTGGAGGATTTGATGAAATGGCTGCAGTACAGACCGCAGGTGCGCAGACTGCTATCACATCAATGTATATCTGGGTGCCAATCATAATGAATATTGCTTCCATAATCACTATGGCATTCTATGATCTGGATAAGATTTATCCACAGATTGTTAAGGAGCTTGCTGAACGAAAAGTTGCTATGAATCGTGAGGATGCTCTTTTAGAAAAAAACAAATAAGTCGAAAAAATTAATATATTTAGAAAATAGGAGGGAATTATGGCACAAGTTAGTATTGATTTAGACATGAAACGGGTAACAAATAAGGAATTCCTTGAAAAGGCTATTCAATGTGAGCCAGTATTAAAGGAAACGATGGTAAAGCCCGTGAGTATCGTGGATATAAAAAAGAGCAAAGACTCTTATCCGCAGGCGGTAAAAGTTGATGATGCAGAAAATATGTCTAAATATCACTTGAAGAAAGGCGATACAATCTGCTTGGATTTTGGCAGACATCAGGTAGGATATGTGACACTGAAGCTTTCTTCCGTAGGAAGCCCCCAGGATGCCCCGGCATATTTTAGGCTGAAATTCGGGGAGATTGCTAAGGAGATGACAGAAAATTCTGAGGACTATGATGGGTGGATCAGCCGGGGATGGATTCAGGAGGAATTTATCCATGTGGATGTTCTTCCAGCAGTCCTAGCGCTTCCAAGACGATATGCTTTTCGTTTTTTGGAAATCAGCGTGATTGATACTTCCCTGAAATGGCAGATGGTAGTGAAGGATGTGGCCTGCAAAGCAGTTTCTGCAGTTTCGCAGGAGGATGTACCCTGCATAAAAGTGAATGACGGACTGCTTCAGAAAATTGACCAGGTAAGCCTTTTAACTCTGCAGAATTGTATGCAGTCTGTGTTTGAGGATGGCCCGAAACGTGACCGCAGATTATGGCTGGGAGATTTGAGGCTGCAGGCATTAGCAAATTACAGCACTTTCCGTAATATGGATTTAGTGAAACGATGTCTTTATCTGTTTGCGGCACTTACTAGAGATGATGGGCGCATTGGTGCCTGCCTGTTTATTGAGCCAGACTATATTGTTGATGATACATTTTTCTTTGATTATTCTTTGTTTTTTGTAGCGGCGCTTTATGACTATTATATGGAGTCCGGTGATAAGGAAACGCTGAAGGAGCTATGGCCGTCAGCATATCGTCAGATTGAACTGACACAGAAAGAATTTGGTGAAGAAAATTTGATAGACAACCAAGATTCTATGTTCTGCTTTATTGACTGGACGGAAGGACTGGATAAACAGGCAGCTGCGCAGGCCGTATACATTTACTGCGTAAAACGTGGGATGGAGATTGCCAGAATCCTTGGAGACGAAGAAAGTGCAAAAAGGCTTGCAGAAGAAATAAAATATAAGACAGAGGCTTCCCTGACAAATTTATGGGATGAGAAGCAGGGTTTATTTGTAAGCGGAAAGGAGCGTCAGGTAAATTATGCCAGCCAGGTATGGATGATCCTTGCTGGAGTAGTTGACAGTGAACATGGAGCGGCAATTTTAGACCAGCTGATTTCCCTTTCTCCTGATAAAAAAATGGTGTCGCCTTATATGAACCATCATTTTGTGGAAGCGCTTTTTATGTGTGGGAAAAAGAAAGAAGCCATAGACTATATGAAATATTATTGGGGAGGGATGGTCTCCCTGGGGGCAGATACTTTCTGGGAATTATATAATCCGGAAAATCCGGCAGAGTCGCCGTATGGTTCTAGTATTGTAAACAGTTACTGCCATGCATGGAGCTGCACGCCAACCTATCTTATTCGTAAATATTTTGAGGAGGATAAATAAAATGACGAAAAGAATGATAAGGATCAATACGATGAAGGAAGCGGATAAGGTTAAAAAGATCGATGAGGTTTTTAAAAAGTTCATCGTTTCTTGACAGAGATAAAAGACGGTAAGTGAGAAAAGGAGGTAGTCATGGATATAAAAAATTTGGTGTCCAAGATGACATTGGAAGAGAAAGCAGCCATGTGTTCAGGTGCAGATTTCTGGCATACTAAGAAGGTGGAGAGACTGGATATTCCGTCAGTGCAGGTAAGCGACGGGCCGCACGGACTGCGTACACAGGGGGAAGGAGGCGGAGACCATCTCGGACTGAATGCTGCCATAGAGGCTGTGTGTTTCCCGGCGGCCTGTGCTACGGCATGTTCCTTTGACCGGGAGATGATGTATGATATGGGAGTTACACTTGCAAAAGAGTGTCAGGCGGAGAATGTGTCGGTTCTGTTAGGACCGGCAGTGAATATCAAGCGATCCCCTCTGTGTGGAAGAAATTTTGAATATATTTCTGAGGACCCTTATGTGGCCGGGGAATTATCAGCAGCTTATATACAAGGAGTCCAGTCACAGAATGTGGGAACTTCTATTAAGCATTTTGCTGTAAATAATCAAGAACACGAGCGTATGTCTGGGTCTTCAAATGTGGACGAAAGAACACTCCGAGAAATCTATCTTTCGGCGTTTGAAACAGCCATAAAGAAGGCACAGCCCTGGACAGTAATGTGTTCCTACAATCGTGTAAACGGGGTTTATGCGTCTGAAAATTCTTGGCTTCTTACGAAAGTGCTTCGTGAGGAATGGGGCTTTGACGGATTTGTTGTATCAGACTGGGGAGCTGTGAATGACCGTGTGGAAGGAATTATTGCGGGGCTGGAACTGGAGATGCCAGGAGGCTGCTGGAATGACAAAAAAATCATTGAAGCAGTGCAGGATGGTACTCTGAAAGAAGAGAGACTTGACCGAGCAGTGGAGCGTATCCTCAATATTATTTACCGTTATGTAAATAACAAAAAAGAGGAAGTTTTTGACCGGGAAGCAGACCACAGGAAAGCGGAAAAAATCGCAGAAAAAAGTATTGTCCTTTTGAAAAATGACGGTCAGGCTCTTCCGCTGTCTTCGGAAGAGAAGGTGGCATTTATAGGAGGCTTTGCCGAAGAACCAAGGTACCAGGGAGGCGGCAGTTCCCACATTAACTCTCATAAGGTGACTTCTGCATTGTCTCTTGCAGGGGAATACGGATGCATCCAATATGCAGAAGGGTTTTTGGCAGAAGAAGACCAGACGGATGAACAGCTTTTTTCACAGGCAATGGAAACGGCAGAGAATGCAGATAAGATTGTGGTGTTTGCCGGGCTTCCAGATTCCTTTGAATCAGAAGGATACGACAGGGTGCATATGCATCTTCCGGATTGCCAAAATCGGCTGATCGAAAGGCTACTTACGCTGGGGAAACCTGTAATTGTGGTGCTTCATAACGGCTCGCCAGTGGAAATGCCATGGGCCAAAGAAGTCCAAGGCATATTGGAGGCTTATCTGGGTGGAGAGGCAGTAGGAAAGGCAGAGATGGAAATTCTCTATGGAAAGGTGAATCCGAGCGGAAAGCTTGCAGAATCCTTCCCACGCAGATTGGAGGACAATCCCAGTTTCTTAAATTTTCCTGGAACGGATAAGCAGGTAAATTATGCAGAAGGCGTATTTGTGGGCTATCGATATTATGATACAAAAAAGATGGATGTGCTCTTTCCGTTTGGGCATGGCTTAAGCTATACAACTTTTGCGTATAGTAATCTGAAAATAAATAAAGAAACCTGCAGGCCTGGAGATACCATCAAGATATCGGTGGATGTCACGAACAGCGGCCAGAGGGAAGGCAGGGAGATTGTACAGCTTTATGTTTCAGATAAGACGGGAACAGCCATCCGCCCGATTCATGAGTTAAAGGGCTTTTCCACGGCTGTTTTAAAGCCAGGTGAAACGAAAACGGTTACCATGGAGCTGGACTACCGCTCTTTTGCTTGGTATGACGTAGGGCAGAAAGACTGGTATGCGGCAAACGGAGTTTACGAAATCGGCATAGGTAAATCTTCCAGAGATATTGTCCTTGAGGGGAAGATTAATATCGAAGGAAGCAGAGAAAAATTTCCTGTGATTGACCGAAATGTTATGATTGGAGATCTGCTTGCATGTCCGATAACCGCTGGCTATGTGAAAGGAAACTTAACAAAATACCTCCAGAAATTTTCGGGAGGTTCTGAAGCTTCAGAGTTTGATTTATTGATTGAAAATATGATAAAATACATGCCTCTCCGCTCCCTGAGAAGTTTTGCGGGAATGACAAATGAACAGGTTGATGCTATTGTGGCAGATTTGGAAAAATTAATAAATACGTCAGAAACCAATAGAGTCTTTTCTATTTTTTACTAAGCCCTCAACCGTCTTGACCAGCCTTTTACTGCAAGGGGCATGCACAGGATGCCTATCAGGACAGGAAGCGTAATCAGTAAATACGGCGACCATATATATTTCCCAAAGACATTGAATGTATTGGTACGGAAAATATCTGTGGCGCTTCCTGCCAAAGGAATTAAATCCAATGCCTTCTGCAGCCCATATGGCAGATATTCCATGATCATCATCGGGCCATATACAACTGCCAGGCTAAGCAGCAGTGCCAGCACATTGCTCCGCATTTTAGCTGATATGAACATGACAACTCCCGCATATCCGATTGCCCCCAAAAAGGCAAAAGCATATTCGTAAACTTCCGCCTGAAGCATATTCATAGGCGCAATAGAAATCAGTTTAACCAGCTGAACCGGCATATCCCATCCCGCAGTTCCCAAAAAGAATAACTGTGAAACAATATTTCCCGCCAAAATGACTGCAAAAAATTCCACCGTAAATAATAACCCGGTAACTATTTTTATAAGGGCAATCTTCCTCCATCCATTTTTCGTTGTCAAAACCAATGGGCTTGTATTATCACGCCATTCCCCTGCAAATAATGATGACAATACGATTGCAAGAAACAGCGCCATTACAGTGCCTATACCAGCAATTTCATCGCCAAGCAGCATCGACCATCCTTTTACCCATTCATACTGATATGGCTCCTTTACCTTTGAGTCCATCTGTAAAAGATATTCTTTTTCTGCCCCAACCTGGCCACTGTTCTCCAAAAAATCCTGGACGGCCTTTTGCCTTCTTTCATAAAAGCCTGTCAGCTTTTCTGGATCAACATAACAGATCATGGTTTTGTTTTTTCCTGTATCCCGAAGCTCAGGATACAAAGTTCCCAACCAGCTGTTGATACTCTGCCAATCCGTTTTATCCAGATCAGCTTCCATGCCAGCTGACTCCATTCTCTGATAATCCCTTACCATCTGCTGCAAATTTTTCTCCGTAAGCCCACCTCCAAACCCCAGTGAATATTCCTGGCTGTTTCTTATCACACTATATCCGTCAAAGTTGTTTCCGAAAGCGCTTGTATAGTCATCAGCGCTTCCAAAGCTGAACCATTGGAATGAAAGTACGCTTCCAAAAACCACAACATACAAAAAGCACAGAAAAACACTTATTTTGGTACTTATTTTGCGCCATAATTTTTTATGTTCTAATAAAAATAATTCCATCATCGATGCACTCCTTCCTCTGTCGGAAAATAATATAAATATAAATCCTCTAATGTAGCCTCACATGAAACAGCCATTTCACTGGGCATATGATCTGAAATAATGCGAAGCACTATCTGGCGACCCTCATGCCTTAAATTCGCAACTGTCGATTCTGCCTTCCATTTTTTTGCTTCTGCTGGGGATACCGTCAGCTCCCATACTTTGCCCTCTACTTTTCTAGTCAACTCTGGGACAGTACCCTGCAGCACAAATTTTCCATCTTTCATAAGCAGGACTTCATCAGCAATTGCCTCTATGTCAGAAACAATATGGGTAGACAATATCACAATTTTATCCCCCGCATAATCCGAAAGCAGGTTGCGGAAGCGCACCCTCTCCTTCGGGTCTAATCCTGCCGTAGGCTCATCCAGGATCAGGATATCTGGGTTATTCAATAATGCTTGCGCAATCCCAACTCTTTGCTTCATGCCGCCTGAGAAGGTCTTAACCTTCTTATCCGCTACATGGCTTAAACCTACTTCTTCCAATAATTCTTCTGCCCGCTTCCTTGCGATTTTCTTTGGTATTCCTTTTAGGGCAGAAACATACATCAGAAATTCCATCGCTGTATAACTGGGATAATATCCAAAATCCTGCGGAAGATACCCCAACACATTCCTGTAATCTGCCCCCATGGAAACTACATCTTTTCCATTTAAAAATACCTCTCCAGAAGTTGATTCTAAAATGGCACACAGCATCCGCATCAGTGTTGTCTTTCCTGCCCCATTAGCCCCCAAAAGTCCGTATACTCCCGGTTCTAAGACTGCACTGACCTGATCCACTGCAATCTTGCTTCCATAATGCTTTGTTAACCGGTCAAGCGATAATTCCATACATTTTCCCTTCCTTTCTCATCGTTATAATAAAATAAACTTCCTTTATGAAAAACGCTGCGAAAAATAAAAATGCAACGATCCATATCCCAAAAGCAGATACTTCATACAACCAGGGAATCGTTTTGGCAAGTAACCCCCAAAGCACACAGGAGCTAAGCACTAAAACTATACATATCTGCATATTTTCTTTTCTGCACAGCCGGATCAGGCGCAGCACACAAGCCATACATAACAAATATGGCACCAGACAATACAAAATCATTTGTCCGATTTCTTTACATGAATTTTGAAGATATACTTCAAAAGAAATAAGAATCGTCATACACACAAGATTTATAGCTCCTGCTAAAACTAGCTTAGCCAATATAATCTGCGCACCAGACGCCCTTGTGGCAGCCTCAATCTCACTCATTCCATAATACTGGCACCGGAACATACTAGGCATGGCTGCTGATACAAACAATGGCATAAAAACCGGAATATGTCTTGGAATGTCTACTACTGTTGAAATTATTATACATAGAATAAATAATACTGCTGCATGTAGTCCTAAAATAGGTACACCCTCATAACGGAAAACATCAGATAAATATTGTACAAATCCTGTTCGCTGTTCTTTTTGTGATTCTTCCGCCACCCTTTGCTCCCGCATCACCCCAACACATAATCTCACCGTTTCTTCCAGTTTGGCAGAATTGCTGCCAGGTTTACTGGCGGGCTGGTTTACCTCCTGCTGCAGGGACTGCTGCAGATACACCTCTAACTTCTTATCTTTCATTTTCCTGCTCCTTTCGCATAATTTTTAACGCATTCCTGACCCTGCTTTGTGCTGTCCGCACATTGCATCCCACGATTTTTGCAATTTCCTTGAATGCAAGTTGCTCTCCAAAACGTAAAATAACTGCCTCTCTTTGCTCCGGTGATAATGCATTCATGAGATAATTTATTTCTGAGTGATTCTCTATCTGACGCATCTTATCGCATTCATATCGGATCTCTTCTTCCTGCTCCAGTGAATACAACTGGATTTTCCGACTTTCATCAATGCACAGATGACTGGCTATAGTATATAGATAAGCCTTAAACATCTTTTTTCCTTTATATCCTGATAAATTCTTAAACAGCCTAAGGAAAGTCTCCTGTGTTAAATCTTCTGCTTTTTCCAGATTATAGCAATGCCTTCTACAATAACGCAGAATCGCTGTATAATAACGGTTTATCAATATTTCAGCTGCATTCTCATCACCAAGCCCAATACGTTCTATCAGATTATCATCGGAACACAATTCTTCCGTGGAATCTTTTTTCTTCGTAGAACGCCCTTCCCTCTTATTCACACACTACCATCTCCTTCCTTTGAAAGATCTGTATATATAATAACGAGTCACTTCCCCAAAATGATCAAAATTTTCTTAAAGATTTTTTTAATCCTGTATCATAAAAAATTCAGAAGTAACATATGCGGCTTTACAAAAAAAATAAATGTTCTGGTTTTGAGATTACTATCGTACAGCGTTTTCTTTCTGCTGTACAGACAGTATTAGATTAAAATCATGTTATAACTTTTAGGTATAAACTTATAAACAAAATGAAACTTCTTAACAGGTCTCGTTTTGTTTATTATATATTCATATAGAACATCAACAATGTGGCTTACTTTACAGATATTAGAGGAGTGTTGGCAATAGAATGGAGATTAATATGAAAAGAAAATGGACACTAATTTGCTTAATATTTTTATCTGTGGCAGCTTGGCTCTTGAAAAAACTAAAAGTAAATGGAACTTCTAAAAAAATAAAATGGTCTTCCTCTGACAAAAGGATTGCGACAGTTTCAGGTAAAGGTGTTGTTAGAGCCAAGAAAGAAGGTAAAGCAATTATTACTGCAAAAGTAGGTAAATGGAAAGGCAAGACAAAAATTGTTGTAATGCCACAAGAAGATAACAATTCTGTTAATGAAAAGATACCTACAGAACTAGAAGAAATTCCGTCTAATTATTTTACCAAGATAAAACAGGCGGGAACATTGGTTGAATTAAATTATGAAACATATGAATCAAAAACTTATGAACAAAAAAGCAAAAAGTTGAATAAAAGAGCTATTGTATATCTGCCATATAAATATTCAGAAGATGAGAAATACAATGTCTTTTATTTGATGCATGGAGGGTGGAGCGATGAGACAACATGGCTTGGCACACCACAACATCCAGCAGAATTTAAAAATGTCATTGACCATGCCATATATGATGGAAAAATGAAACCATTTATTATTGTGTGTCCAACATATAATAACGAAAGTCCATCAGATAGTTCTGATTATACTCTTGCATATTATACACTAACTGTAAATTATCACAATGAGTTAATGAATGACCTTATTCCGGCAGTAGAAGGAAAATATTCTACTTATGCAGATGATGTAACATTAGATGGTATTGAAGCTTCTCGAGACCATCGTGCTTTTGGGGGATTTTCAATGGGTTCTGTAACGACATGGCATACATTTTTAAATTGTCTGGATGCATTTAGGTATTTTCTTCCTTGTAGTGGAGCAGTTGATTCTACAGGAGATATGTTGAATCGTGCAGTAACAGAGTCTAAGTATAAGTGGAATGATTTCTTTATTTATGCGGCAACTGGAACAAATGATTTTGCATGTAGTGAATTTACAAATCAGATTAATGGAATGTTAAATCAGAAAAGTGGAAATTTTAGAGAGGCGGATAATGAGTCAGAGGGCAATCTTGTTTTTCGTGTAAAAGAGGGCTATTCTCATGACAGCAATGCATCAATGGAATATGTTTATAATGGAATGCTTTGGTTTTGGAATAAAAAAGACAATCTTTACACTTCTTATTTTACAAAAAATTCTACCGTAGGAGATGTTATAATTTGTGGCGAAAAACCTCATAGCTTGCTATGAGGATGAAAGCCACCTTTAAATTTTCTATTGACTATTACAATCAAATATATTAAAATATATTCAACAACTGAATATTGGTGGTTCTACGAAGTAGCCTTTTCGTAGGTAAAATGTTCAAAGCATTACGTTCGTATTTGAACAGGGAGATTGACTGCACTCCCTTGGTAGCAATACCAGAAAACAACCGCTAATGTGACCAAAGGGTTGCTTGGTTGTTTACTCAATTATGATTGCGGTAAATGCCTTCATACAAACTTATACCCCACACCCCAGACAGTAAACAAACGCTTTGCATTCTTAGGATCATCGCCGAGTTTCTGGCGAAGGCGGTTGATATGCACATGGAGCGTTTGCAGCTCCGAATCACTGTCATTGCCCCAGACAGTGCCAAATAGATATTCTTTTTTCAGAGTTTTGCCCTGATTCTCGATCAGAAGCGCTAACAGTTCAAATTCCTTTGCTGGCAGTTCCACAGGCTTTTCATCAATAACCGCTGTTTTATCTACAAGATTGAGTGTCACACCATCCGCCGACAATGTATCACGCTGATACCGCCGTTTGAATATCCCTTTGATCTTAGCAATAAGAATATCAATGTCATAAGGCTTTTCAATATAATCGTCAGCACCGAGGTCAAAGCCGTTCAGCTTATCCTCCTTGCCTGTCCTTGAACTTACAATCAGTATAGGAGTATCCGCATTTTCCCGAAGTTTTGAGCAGACTGCAAAGCCGTTCACATCGGGGAGATTGATGTCAAGCACCACAAGCCTTGCACCATATCGTTCAAAGAGCTGCACGGCACGCTCTCCACTGTCCACGCTTGACGTAATATAGCCTTCGTCACGCAGGAAGTCAGTCAGCAAGTTGGCTAGTTCCTTATCGTCTTCTACTATTAGAATATCTGTCATAAGATCACCTCCTACAAATCTTATACCATATCAGCTAAGATTCTGCAAGCATTACCAGCCCTGTTCCATAAGCCAGTTATTCAATTCTGTTGCACGGTCACGAAATTCCTTATCACCAAGCTTTGCCGTTTCCCTGTCGCCAATCTCTGCGCCCAAGTTATCAAAAAAGTTGTCAATTTCATAAAATACTGATATAATTAAATTATATCATAGAAACAGATTAATGGGAATTCACGGAGATAAATTGTTATGATCAGAGCATTTGAGGAAAATGATTTAACTGCTATTATGCAGATATGGCTTGACACAAACATTAAAGCACATTACTTCATTCCAAAAGAATATTGGACAGATAATTATGAGATAGTTAGAAGTGTTTTGCCACAAACAGAAATATATGTGTATGAAAATGACGTAACGAAGCAAATAGACGGATTTATTGGATTATCGGAGGAACATATTGAAGGGATTTTTGTAAGGGAAGGCGCTCAGTCGAATGGCATTGGAAAACGGTTGTTAGAATATGTAAAATGTGTTAAATCTAATATGAATTTATGCGTGTATCAGAAAAATACTCGTGCAATACAATTTTATCAAAGGGAACAGTTTGTGATTCAATCTGAAAATATTGATGATAATACGAATCAAAAAGAGTATGTAATGATTTGGAAAAAATGAGCAGCTCGCAAGTTAAGGAGATAAATTTGACCTTTCTAGTTTGTAGAATTAAAAAAATGCTTGTTTCTAAGTTGGATTTTCCGTTGACCGTTCAGAGGTTTTTGGATATACTAATAGTAAAGGAGGCAGGGCAATCTGTTTCTTATTAAAATGGATTGTCCGATTATTTAATGATAAAGAATTATTCAACTGATAAGATTTACAAAGAGCTGCAAAAGGTTGGGTATTTCCCAACGAAACAGATTTCTTTTGCAGTATCCGCAGCGATTAACAATGGTATGCCTGTTTTAGTTGAAGGAGAGCCTGGAGCTGGAAAAACATTTCTTGCAAAATCAACAGCAGCAATGCTTGGATTGCCATTGCTACGTGTGCAATTTTACGAAGGACTGACAGCTGATAAGATTCTCTACGACTATGATTATCAAAAACAGCTCTTAACAATTGAATCTATCAAGACTGCCTTGGAAAACAATCTTTTGGGAAAATCCATCAACGAAGCAATAGAGCTTGCCAAAGACATTGATTTTTATGGAAAAGACTTTCTAATTCGCCGACCAATATTAGAAGCTTTATCTGGAGAGCAACAATACGTCCTATTGCTTGATGAAGTAGACAAGTCATCGGAAGAGATTGAGTATACACTTTTGGAGACTTTGGACGAATTTTCCATAACAATCCCACAACTTGGAACTATCACCTGCCCAAAGGATAAACGTCCTATCGTATTTTTAACTTCAAACAACTATCGTGAACTGTCCGATGCTTTGAAACGCAGATGTGCTTATCTTTACATACCAAAGAAAACAGAAAGCGAAATGTTTGAAATCTTAAAACAGGAAGCATCTGCATCTGAGACATTGGCAAAAGGCATTGCAGCCTGCATGAATAAAATTAATCATCTGAATCTAAAACAAAATCCATCCATTGCAGAAGCAAAGAACTGGATGAGCTATATTCTATCTATGGAAGAAGATGCCGACATTGATTTGTCCCTTTGCATGTTAGTGAAAAATGAAGATGACAGAGACAAGATTATTATTTCCGGTGCTTTAGATGAGTTACGTTGATCGGAAAGGTTGGTACATAATATGATTATAGATAGTTTATTACACTTTACTACATTTCTGCAAGACAACGGATATTCTATCTCTGAAAACAAGATACAGCAGTTCTTTTCCTTTTTTGCGAATCAGAAAGAGTTATCCTATACATCCGAAAGCGATGTGTTATGCGTTATGGAAATGATGTTCTGTTCTACTCCGAAAGAAGTAGATTCTTTGCGTACTCTATTTCATATATTTATCAAAAAATACAAGGAGCTCGTGAAAGAAAAGGAAGACTTTAAAAGTCAAACAGAAAAGATAAAACAAAAAGAAACTGAGTTAGATCAAAAATTACAAAAAATCTCAGATAAAAATGATGCAAAATTACAAAAGTTAAAAGAAAATAAAGAGAGACTGAAGTCTTCTGTTCAAAATATTTCTGCGCTTTCAAATAAGGATTGGAATTTCCTTAAGAAAAACAAGGATATGTTAAAAAAAATATCTTTTCAGGAAGACAGCATGAATCAACTGATGAAAGAGTTATTGAATCATACAGAAGATCATTTAGCGGCGGTATCTATAAACTGCGATACAAATTTCATCGAAGACATGAAAAAAGCATTAACGAAGGAAGCAGAAAAGAGGGTAATGAATGGTGATTTCAGTCTGTTGCAACAGATGAATGCTCTTATGGGGATTTTAAAACGATTAAGTAAAAATCTGGAAAAAATATCTGTAAATAAAATTGAGCAGGATATTGAATCCCAGAACAACTGGTTCTGGAGACAAAAGGAAACCATTGAGAAACAGAAAAATGCACAGAAAAATGAAATGCAGAGAATACAGGATGAACTGTCTCGAATCATGAAAGAAGAACAACAGGGAAGAGTTGTTTGCAAAGATTACTCTGTTTTTCACAGAAGAGAGTTTACCAACGGAAAGAATGCGGTTTATTCAGACAATGTTTTGGATTATATGACAAAGGAATTTGAAAATCTTACAAAATCTGACCAGATTGAAATTGAACGCTATCTTAGAAAAAATCTTACAAAATTCCGTACAAAAATGAATCGCAGAATACAAAGCACATCAAGACATGAGATTGACATACAGACGACCATTCAGAATGCATGCAAAACTGGAGGGTTGCCAATGCAGATTTGCTACAAGGAAAAGAAAAAGAACCGTCCTAATCTTGTCATGATTTTAGATGTATCAGGTTCATGCAAGGCTGCATCTTCCATGATGCTCACGTTTATGTATACTTTACAGGAATTATTCCCTGGAGGATGCCATGCATATGCTTTCGTAAATAGCTTATATGATATATCAGACATCATGAAGGCAAGCAAAATTGAAGATGCCATTGACAATGTATTAAATGCGATACCAAGACGGGGCGTTTATTCCAATTACTATGCTCCACTAGAGACACTATGGAAAGAGAAGCACAATGTCATTACATCTGACAGTATTGTATTCTTTATGGGAGATGCAAGAAACAATGAGAATAAAAGTGGAATTGAATTTCTAAAAAACATCGCAAGAAGAGCGGAATCCTGTTTTTGGCTGAATACAGACAGACTGGAAAAATGGGGTACGGGAGATTCTATTGCATATTTATATTCTGAATATGCAAAGATGTATGAAGTACGAAATATTGCAGAGTTGGCAGGGTTTATAGAAAATTTCTAAAGAAAAGAGGTATGTCGAATGGATTTTACAAGTTGGGACATCGTAAGAACTGCAATGAAATATGGAAAAATTGAATGTCTGAAGCCAATTCCGAACAGTGCAGACTACTTCTTCATTTTCCAGAATTCACTCCACAAAAATAAGACTATATATGATGGAACATATAAACTCCGATTTGATGAAGAGGGACAATTAGAATTTATAAACGTATCCACAAGCAGTTTGAAAGAATTTGTGACAAACAAGAAGTTGAAATTTAATAATATGCCGCTTTCCACAGAAGCAGAAGAAGAAATGCACCGCATCATGAATACAAATAGTGGAATCTGCACCTATTTATATGATAAAAATAGTAAACACATTTATTTATATTTAAAACCAGATGGAAGCAGAACAAAAATTGGATACATTTATATAAATCACACGATTAAGAAGAAAAAGAGTAACTGTATAACCTCCATTTGGAGATTCATCATAAATCACAACAAGTTTGCCTTAGAGTGTCAGAATAGAATTAACGATGAATTAAACAAGATTTTTTCTGTATATGATTTGTTTCAGATAAAAGCAAAAACAGAACTGAATATTTATGAGCCATCTTTTGTGGAAATCAAATCTAAAAGTAATCTATGCAGGATAAAATTCAAGATGCAGAATCTAAAGCATTTTGTATGTGAAACAACAGAATATACAGAAGAAGATGTAAAACATGAAGTTGACAATGTTGTGAACTATTGTCTAAACAGTGAAGAATGGAATCATTTCCTGAAAAAACTGATTGCATGTTATCTGGGAGAAAAGGTTTTATTTACCATTTCAGATAACGTAATATTCGGGAAAAAAGACAATGATATTTCTATCAAATACGGAAAGCTCTTGTTTCATTCCTCTATTCAAAAGAAAGATTTATGTGATAGAGTGGAAGCTTGCATTGAAAAACATGGTGGTTATGAAAATTTTGAGATGTTGCCAGATTTAGATAGATATCTATCTGTTTCAGGCTTACTGGAGCATTTGAAAAAGGATTTCTCCGACATTAAGTTTACCAGCAGTTTTTCTATGAATGAAATTGAACCAGATAATTTTCCTGTTCCGTATGATGCACTGGTACAGACAAGAAGCACAGTACAGAATCTGACGAATAAACGTTCAGACCTTCTTCTCTATGGAGTCGATTATTCAAAATTATATGATAAAAAGATTTCTGCCATAATTTATCCGTTTCAAAATGGGAATGTATACATAAAGGATGAATTCGGAGATATCCAGTATAATTCGAGCACAGGAACAATACAATATGTAAAGTATACAAAAATATACGAGCAGTTAAAAGAGATTACAAATAGCAAAAACGTAGAAAAGGCGATAGAAGCATTCCAGAGAGTAAGGATTGTTTTGTCCAAGAACAATGTAAGTATCAGCCTGCATAAGCAAGGACAGATGAATAAAAAGAAAGGCATTCTCTTTGGGAAAGCTGAAGTTTATCTTTCTTTAAAATCATCTTCTTTCCCCGCTATCCAAGATACAGTTGAACTGGGAGATTGTATAAATGATTTTGCATCATGGGAAAACAATCTGAACACGAAAGTAGAAGAATGGCTTGGCAGTATAAAGGAAAAAAAGGCTGCCTATGACAAGGAATTAGACGAGGAAGCAGAGATTATTTGTAAAGATACTCTTACTCTTGCAGTTGCACGTTTTATCTTTCAAAATCAGAATCACATCACAGAAAATGCAGTT
Organism: Lachnospiraceae bacterium UBA7199; assembly: GCA_002490775.1. Lineage (GTDB taxonomy): Bacteria > Bacillota > Clostridia > Lachnospirales > Lachnospiraceae > Suilimivivens. The sequence continues at coordinate 19,243 of DKUR01000007.1, forward strand.
ATCCAAGCGATGCGTGGAACGAAAATACAGTTAAATACCACAATTATACATTCAGAAGGTATGGGGAAGTTTAACGATTGCAAGAAAGAGGAGATAGCAGATGCAGTAGACTATTTGATTCAAAATGATGTTATATACCAGCAACAAAAAAGGGGGCAGTATGGGACATACTACACACTGAAGCTGGAACGCAACTATAAAAAAGAGGAGTTTAAAACACGAATTAAAAAAGCAGTTGCAAAGAAACAAATATTACCAGAAGAATCAATTACTGCGGATACAGTATTGAATGATTTCCAATGTTATACATTATTAAAGCAGAACAGAAAGGATGATCTGCAATGGTATGTTTCTTTGATGCACTGTTTTGACAATGCTACATTCCTATGTGTACACCATGACGAGTTTGAAGATGCAATGAGGGAATCTCCAGAAGAGATAAAAACACTGCTATCCATGAAGCTTGAAACGGAAACAGACAAATTTACAAAGAAAATCTTAAGGCAGATTGTTAAAAAATAAACAATATTTGTAATCCACCACCTCTTCTGTATTAGGCGTTTTGAATCCGACAACGGGTGCATTGGTGCATAATGCAGGCTCTTGTTTTGTGGTTTTTATTGCTGCATTGCTTTATGACAGAAAATTTGAATAAGCTTGAAAAACAGGAGGATACAGGTGACAATTAAAGAAGTATGTGAAAAATATGACATTACTGCGAATACGCTCAGATATTATGAGAGAGTCGGTGCGATACCGCCTGTTTCCCGTACAAAGGGCGGAATCCGCTGTTATACCGATCAAGATGCTGGTTGGGTGGAAAACGCCATCTGTATGCGCAGTGCTGGGCTTTCTGTGGAAATGCTGTCAGAATATGTGCGTCTGTTCCGAGAGGGAGACAGTACAATTTCTGCAAGGCGGGATTTGCTGGTGGAGGCAAGGAAGGAGATTGCTGCAGGGCTTAGGAAATACCAAGAAACCATGGACAGGCTGAATTATAAGATTTCTCGGTATAATGAAGCAATTCGGACAGGTGTCCTTAAGTGGGACGAACCAAAAGAAAGAAGAGATACTCAAATGGAATTTATTACACTAAACAATGGGCTAAGATGCCCAGTTATCGGAATTGGTACTTTTATGTTACAACCCGCTGAAGCAAAAAACAGTGTCAGGGAAGCCTTGAAAATGGGGTATTCCTGCGTTGATACGGCTGCGGCTTACTGCAACGAACGGGCAGTAGGACGTGGAATAAAGGAAAGCGGTGTTGCGAGGGAAGATGTTTTCCTTTCCACGAAGCTTTGGCCTTGTGATTATGAAAATGAAAACGCTATAAATGAGACGCTTGAGCGTCTTGGCACAGATTACGTTGACCTACTCTATATCCATCAGCCTGCAGGAAATTGGTTGTCTGGCTATCGACTGCTGGAAAAGGCATATAAAGATGGCAAAGCGAAATCCATTGGTATTTCCAATTTTGAAGGGCAGTATATTGCGGAGCTAGAGAAAAAATGGGAGGTTGTGCCTCAGTTTATCCAGGTGGAAGCGCATCCGTATTTTACGCAGAGTGAACTCCGTATGACACTGGATAAATACGATATTAAGTTGATGAGCTGGTATCCGCTTGGACATTTTGAAACGGAATGAGTGAAAAACAGAAAAGATGGTGATTCCAATGTACAATCCAAAGCTTAAAACATTTATCTGTGTGGCAGATGCAGGGAGTTTTAATAAGGCAGCGGAGAAATTGTATATTACACCTACAGCAGTAATAAAACAGATTAATCTGCTTGAGAATGAACTTGGAGTAAAATTGTTTGAACGGACACACCGTGGATTGCATTTGACGAAATCAGGTATTTCTCTTTATCAGGATGCAAAGTATATTATTGAATATTGCAGGGATTCTGTTATACGGGCAAAGAATGCTATACAGGAAGATGAGGCAGTTCTACGCATTGGTACTTCACCTATGACACCAGCACAGATTCTTGTAGAGTTGTGGCCTAAAATTCATGAATATAGTCTGGAAATTAAATTTCAGTTAGTCCCCTTTGATAACACGCCTGAGAATACAAGAGAGATTTTGGCGAATTTGGGACAAAATATTGATGTAGTAGCTGGAATTTTTGATGAAATAATGCTTGATTTGCGAAAGTGTTCAGGATTTGAGATATCAAGAGAGCCGATTTGTTGTGCCGTTTCGATTCATCACCGTCTTGCAGCTAAAAACAGACTTGCGGTTGAGGATTTGTATGGGGAAAATCTTATGCTGATGCACCGTGGCTGGAATCATTATGTTGATGAACTCAGAGATGATATCTGTGAGAACCATAATGGAATCAATATTGTGGATTTTGATTTTTATAATGTAGATATATTTAACCGCTGTGAAAACAGCAATGATATTTTAATGGCAACAAAAGTATGGACGAATGTACATCCGTTGTTAAAAATTATTCCTGTAGAATGGGAGCATACGATACCATATGGTCTGCTTCACTCACCCAATCCATCTAATATAGTACAGCGTTTTCTTTCTGCAGTACAGAAAACAATGCAGGATTAAATGAGATTACTTATAACCCTTTGGTATAAACCAATGAACAAACTGAAACTTCTTAGGAGGTTTCATTTTTTCTATAATTATGGAAATGTCGGATGCATTTGGTGATTCAAAAATAAAGACAAAATTCTTAAGTGAAGTATCACAGATTGAGCAATAGAAAAGAGCAACTGATTTTTATCCATCAGTTGCTCAAGATGTGATTCTTCATAATTGTACCAAGGTGCGGACTTTTAGCCGATATATATGG
>DKUR01000105.1 GCA_002490775.1 Lachnospiraceae bacterium UBA7199
GAGCGAAAGTGTGCAGGCTGTGCCGTATCTGCCCCACCTTCCTGGGAGTATGCTGCTTTATCTGGCTGGCGGCTATAGTGGCAGCAGCCATAGGGGCTGTGATTGTGGTTCGGAGAAGGAAAAGAGAAATTTGATAAAGACATGGATTATTTGTTACACAATTACAGCATCTGATTGCAAAGAGCTAAAGAAGAAGAAAGTATGCTACGATATATTTGTCAGATATAAATAATAAAAGCTATGGAGAGCGCATTTTCAAAGGATGGATGCTTAATGAGCGGTAATGATCTTTATATTAATTATCTGACACGTGCTTACAGCGGGCTTATGGAAAGCCAGCTTGCCGGAGGTTCCGTTAAAGGAATAAAAGGCTTTTATGACTATGTAAATGCCGGAGATAAGAAGACACAAGGGGCGGAAGGAACCGATGGGTTTTCGCCGGAAAACATGACATTGGAGGAATATAAGCGGTATATTTACGCAAAAATTTCCCAGATTCCCATGCATCCGTCCCAGATTCTGCGATCTGTGTCCATTCATATTACGGAGGAAGGCTTTCAGGCAATGCAGAAGGATCCGGAATATGAAAAATGGGTGATGGACACTTTAAAATTTGATTTTGGCTACTATGATCCCTGGGCAAATGTGTGCGGCGGCAGTTTTACAATCCACCGCTTCGGCGCATCTAAGGAAGAATATCGTGGAGAGAGCTGGTATACAGGCTTTCAGGGGGGAAAAGGAAGGGCTTTGTTTGAGACGCAGGCACAGGAGAGCTTTTGGGAGAAAAGGGCAAAGAGGCATAAAAAGTATTTGAAGGAGCAGCAGGAGATTCATAACCAGAAAGAAATTATGAAGCGGGTTTTCAGGGAGGAAGCCATAAGGCGGGGGGATTATGAGCATATGTTTGATAAAGACGGAATGGCACAATGCTTTAATCTTGCAAATTTGCTGCTGATGAGCAATAAGGCGGAAAAATAAATAAGCTGTATGTTGAAACACCTTGTCAAATGACAGGGTGTTTTGTACAATAGAAAGAAAAATCTGCGCTAAAATAGTGCATGAAGAAGGAGAACTTTATGCTGGAACGATTTTATCCTGATATTTATATCAGTTCAGCTTATAAGATAGATTTTCAAAAATATTATGATTCCGGTTACAGGGGGATAATTTTTGATATAGATAATACTTTGGTGACTCATGGGGCGCCAGCAGATGATAAAAGCATGGAATTGATCCGGCAGTTAAAGAAAATTGGCTTTGACGTTCTTTTTTTATCCAATAATAAAGAACCCAGAGTAAAGACTTTTGGGGATGCAGTTGGAGGCAAATACATCTTTAAGGGTGGTAAGCCGGCAAAAAAAGGATACTTAAAAGCAATGGAACTGCTTGGAACGAAAAAAAACACCACACTTTTTGTCGGTGACCAGTTGTTTACAGATGTATGGGGGGCGAAAAATACCGGGATTTTTTCCATTTTGGTACAGCCCATAGATAAGAAGGAGGAAATCCAGATCGTGTTAAAACGCTATCTGGAAAAAATTGTGCTTTCTTCTTATAGACGCTGCTGCGGGAGGGAAGGAAAGCCTTTCCTCGTAAAGTAAAAAGAGTTTATTTTTTTGTTTGTACCCTAAAAGGGACAGGCGATAGAAAGGCGTGGTTATTTTTATGATTGACGGATATACAAGAACCTGTGGATTAATCGGTAATCCTGTGGAGCATACGTTGTCTCCGGTGATACATAATATGTTGGCGGGTATGCTTTCACATAATCTTGTTTATGTGCCTTTTTCTGTAGAGGAAGGTAAGCTGGAGGACGCTGTAAAAGGGGCTTTTGCTTTAAATCTTCTGGGACTTAATATTACTGTTCCCTATAAAAGTCAGGTGATTCCATATCTTTCCGGGATAGATGATTTGGCAGAAAAGATAGGTGCAGTGAATACGCTGGTTCGAAATTCGGAAGGTTTTATGGGGTATAATACGGATATGCCGGGGCTGTATCGTGCCATGTGCAGCGAGGGAATAGAAATAAAGGGGCAGGATGTGATTTTACTTGGCGCAGGGGGCGCCGCCCGGGCTGTTGCTTTCCTATGTGCTTCGAAGGGGGTAAATAAAGTTTATCTGTTAAACCGTTCTCTGGAAAAAGCATGTATTGTAGCAGAAGAAGTGAACCGTAAAGCTGGAAGGGAATGCATATATCCTAAGGCGCTTGCAGAATATAAGCATCTGCCGGAAAAGTCCTTTCTGGCCATTCAGGCTACAAGTGTAGGGCTTTATCCTGAGATTGAGAAGGCTGTGATAGAGGATGAGGATTTTTACCGCAGGATTCATACCGGATATGACCTGATTTACAAGCCTGCGGATACGAAGTTTATGCAGCTTGTAAGAAAACAGGGGGGACGTGCCTTTCATGGGCTGAAAATGCTTTTATATCAGGGTGTGATAGCCTACGAGTTGTGGAATGATGTTTCTGTTTCGGAAGAAGCGGCCCTGCAGGTGTATGAAATGTTGAAAGAAAAAATGGAAATTAAGGAATCATTATGAAAGACAATATTATTTTAATTGGTTTCATGGGCTGTGGAAAGACCAGCGTGGGAGTCAGGCTGTCCTACCAGATGAGGCGGACAATGATTGATACGGATAAATGGATTGAAAATAAGCAGAAAATGACTATATCGGATATTTTTGACACCTATGGGGAAGAAGCCTTTCGAAGGATGGAAACAGAGTGTTTAAAAGAGTTGATTCAAACAGCGGAAAGACAGATTATTTCTGTGGGAGGAGGACTTCCTGTCCGGGAAGAAAACCACCGGCTGCTGAAAGAGCTTGGCAAAGTGATTTATCTTAAGGTGACGCCAGAGACGGTCTATTTAAGATTAAAGGAGGATACATCCAGGCCGCTTCTGCAGGTAGAAGATCCCTTAAAGCAGATTTGTACCCTTATGCAGAAGCGTGCGCCTGTCTATGAGGCGTGTGCAGATGTAATCATAGAAGTTTCGGAACTGTCATTTGATGAAATTATGAATCAGATCATGGCAGCAGTATAAAAGATTGGCTGCAGGAGAGGCAAGAAGAGAAAGGAATGGATATTAAAATGAAAATTTTAGTAATCAATGGACCAAATATTAACTTTTTAGGTATTCGGGAAAAAAGTGTTTATGGAACACAGAATTATGATTATTTATTAAAAATGATTGGAGAAAAGGGAGAAAGCTGCGGAATTTCCATTGAAGTTTTTCAAAGTAATCATGAGGGGGCAATTATTGACCGGATTCAGGATGCTTATTTTGATGGGACAGACGGTATTGTGATCAATCCGGGTGCCTATACCCATTACAGCTATGCAATCCGGGATGCTCTGGCAAGTATTCAAATGCCTAAGGTGGAAATCCACATTTCTGATATCACAAAGAGAGAGGAATTCCGCAAGATTTCTGTGACAGCCCCTGCCTGTGATAAGCAGATCTATGGGCATGGACTTGATGGGTATCTGGAAGCAATTGATTTTGTGCTTGCTGAATTGTAATTAGTTTTTTGTAGAATCCCAAGAAAGTAGTTGAAAAATATCAT
>DKUR01000009.1 GCA_002490775.1 Lachnospiraceae bacterium UBA7199
ACATTTTCAAAAGTTATTGACAGATTTTTTTTCAAATTTATGGTTATTTTTGCATGGCTGAACTATTACTATTTTCTCAGCCACAACATTTGCTTCAAATCTAAGCTGTCACTTTTTCATATCACCCGGGAACTGGTATGGTTAAAAATATTAATTTTGGCACTATCATCCAATCCATATTATGTGTAATATAATCCGTAAAGGGCCCGCTTATAACTATAGCATGATTTTTAGGAGGAAAATCACCATGACAACAACGAAACTATCATCTTCCAATCATAAAAACTACTTACGCCTAATGTCAGTTACGGCAATGCTGATGGCTATGACTATCGCCTTAAGCTCCTTTGGCGTTCCTGTTCCAGGCGGACATCTTTATTTAAATGACATTGTTATCTGCACCGCCGGCATTCTGCTGAATCCCTTTGGAGCATTTATAGTTGGCGGAATCGGCTCTTTTCTGGGTGATTTTTTCTTTTATCCCACACCTATGTTTGTATCTTTAGTAACACATGGCCTTCAGGCAGTTGTGATATCCTTCTGCACCCGCCATCTTTTCTCTGACCGCAAATCTTTAGGTGCCGGAATCGGTGTCTTTTTGGGTGCAGCCATTATGGTAACAGGATATTCCCTTGGAAGAGCCTTTCTTTACAGCACACCAGAATACGCCCTTCTAAAGCTTCCTTTTCAGATCCTGCAGGCGGCTGTCGGTGCAATTGCTGCTATGATCCTGTGCTTCCGCTTTAAGCTTCTTGTTTTGTACAATAAACTAATGGCATAAATCTGGCTCTTCTGGAAATATAATTTTAAATACAAAAAAGAAAATAATCATAGATACGCCGCCTGTAACGAAGGCCACCAACAGGTTATATGCTGCAGGCGGTACATAAGCGGAAGCAATTGGCATCCACAAATTATTGAATCCGTTACAGATCAAAGAGATCACTACCCATGCTGCCAAATACCATCCGGCCTGATAAACAGGATTCCCATGACTTTTAAAAGTGATATTTCTCTGTAGTGGAAAGTTAATGCACTGGGCCAGAAAGGAACCAGTCTCATAACTGATAAAATACCCAAGGCCGCCTCCGATCATCACACATCCTGCCTCGTCCCGCAGCACATTATATCCTAAAACGCTCCATACAAACTTTACCCCAAACAGCTTCATGGGAATCTTCGGCCACATAAACTCCGTCTCTGCCATCCCAGCTCCTAACAGCTTCGGCATAAAAGTAAACACCAGATATTGAAAAATGGTAACTCCCATGCTGAAAACAATAAAGTAAAAAATCTGGTAAACCCATTTCGCCAGCTTGGGATATTTTGCAGAAAAAATCGTCCATAAATTATTCCACCAATTTAATATCCTTTTCATTTCAGCTTATCCTTATAAATTTTGTTCTGCCTTCTGTTTGTAAAAAATCCTCCGATCACTTTTGACATTCCCCTAAAAAAATGCCCATTCACTGCCATAACTAATCCTTCTGCCATTTCCATGCTTACCATCCCGCCTGTCATCTTTGCAATCCCCCGGAAAGGAATGTTATAGATAAATAATATATTTAAATCCGGTTTTCCTTTTCTTTCGCTGCGGTTTTTCATTCTGGCAAGAACATGGTAAACAAGTCTGGCCAAAGGGCTTTTGGCATACTTCATCTGGCAGACTGCATCATTCACAGTCAGTTTTCTTTCAGATGTTTCGACTGGCAGCTCACAGCCCAGCAATACCTCAAATTCTCTGTTGCTCATATCTGTAACCTTGCCTGAATAACAAAGGGGTAAATCTTTTTCTGTGTAAGGCAGTTCATCTGTGCTTTTGTCTATCACCCACTCTGCTCTCAAACGGATGTCCCTGCTGCCAGCACCTATCATAATCTGATAAACTCCGCCTTCCTGTTCCCATTTGTTTGTTTTCACATTCCAGTAACGAAATGTTCTACTGTCAAAAGGAAGAAACACTTCTTTTACTTCTCCCGGCTCCAGCCATACCTTTATAAATCCCTTAAGCTCTTTTTCCGGGCGGAATATCTTGGCACCAGAAAGTCCTACATACATCTGTGCGATCTCAGCGCCAGCCATATTGCCTGTATTTTTAAGCAAAAAAGCTGCACCTTCCCCTGATACTCTGATTTTTTCATAGGTAAAGCTGGTATAAGACAATCCATAACCAAAGGGATATCTGACAGGCATTTTCACTGTATCATAATACCGATAGCCCACATATATATTTTCTCTGTACTCCGCATTACGCTTGGGGGAAGGGAAATAACTATAAGCCGGTGTATCCCCATACTTTAGAGGATAAGATTCGGCCAGCTTCCCGGAAGGATTCACCCTGCCTGTAAGAATGTCTAAAACCGCTCCGGCTCCTGCCTGTCCCGCCAATCCACTGTGAAGAATTGCCTGAAATAAACCTTCAAAAGACAGATCAATCACGCTCCCGGCACTTACAATTCCAACAATATTTTGATTCACCTCGGCCATCTTCTGCAAAAGCTGGATCTGATTGGAGGGAACCGCAAGATGAGCTCTGTCCTTTCCTTCCACCTCACTTATCTCATTTAGTCCAAAGAAATATAAAACAACATCTGCCTCCCCGGCCAGTTTCACTGCTTCCTGTATCATCCCTGCATCAGGTCTGCCCATACGGTCATATCCCTTTGCGCATCCTGTCACCTGCAGATCATATTCTTTCACTATTTCAACAATGCGGTCTACCTGAAATGGGTTAACTGCCGATGAACCTGCTCCCTGGAATCTGGGCGCAAAAGCAAAATCTCCAATAACTGCCACTTTTTTTCCTGCTGGAAGTGGCAGCAGCCCCGCTTCATTTTTTAATAAAACCATGCTCTCCGCTGCAGCTTTCCTTGCAAGCAAATGATGGGCTTCTTTCTCTATTTTACTGCTTCTATGTATCCGTTTTTCCTTGAGCGTTAAACCTGCATCTATCAGACAGTCTACACATTCATCAAGTTCTTTTTCCGATAATTCATTTTTCTCCACCGCTTTTAAAATTCTTCTGGCAGAGTCAAAACCTGAAGAAGGCATTTCTAAATTTGAGCCTTCCCTGACGCCTTTTACAGGATCGTTCCCAGCACCCCAGTCAGTAATCACGATACCTTCAAATCCCCACTCACCTCTTAAAATTTCTTTCAAAAGATGATGATTTTCATTTGCATAGGTACCATTAACCTCATTATAGCTGGTCATGACCGCTCCCGGCCTGCCTTCCATTACCGCAATTTCAAATCCTGTCAGATAAATTTCCCGCAGTGTTCTTTCATCCACCACTGCATTCATTGCCATTCTCCGCAGTTCCTGAGAGTTAACTGCAAAATGTTTCAGGCAGGCAGATACCCCTTCTTTCTCAATTCCTCTTACATAAGCGGCTGCCATTTTTCCTGAAAAAAATGGATCTTCGGAAAAATATTCAAAGTTTCTTCCACAAAGAGGACTTCTTTTAATGTTTAGCCCAGGGCCTAAAAGAATATCCACTCCCTGACAAGCCGCCTCCCTTCCAAGGGCACTGCCAATCTGCTCTGCCAGCTTTTCATCCCAACTGTTCGCCACTGTTGATGCTGTGGGAAAACAGGTTGCCTGGGTAGAAGCATTCAGTCCCAAATGGTCGGCAGCCCCGGCCTGCTTCCGCAGGCCATGAGGACCATCCGCACAAAACAGGGAAGGAATACCAAGACGCGCAATATCCCTTGTTTCAAACACCGTCTTTCCACTTAGAACCGCCGCTTTTTCTTCTATTGTCATCTTTTGTAAAATATCCTGATGTTTCACTCCTGCTCCCATCTTCCCGCTTTGGCGGGTACTCATCAGGGTTCCTCTTTCACTTTGAAGCAAAACCCTGCAAGATAAAATGCCGCTGCCACAAGAAAACACACAATTGTCATAATAAATGCAGTAGAAACTCTTGAAATATCAATTGCCCTCACCACTGCTGCAAGATAATTGGCATTTACTGCAATAAACAAAAATATAGAAATCACATAGGCCATAAACGGAATCATTTCCAAAGTATCTACCCTCTTAACTGAAAATACCGCATTAGCAATAATTCCAACCACTGCTACAATAATCAAAGCAGTAGAATATTGGTCTGTAAAACCTTTGATCACACCTGTTGCCAAATACAATATCAAGCCAATTATACCAATGATAAGTGCTGACACGCTGCAATAAAACTTTGCAGGATTTGATTGTATACTCTTTTTAATCATATCTTTTTCCTTCCTTTCCTGAAAGTTATTTTGCCTTGTACTTGCCGGGATTTTTCTTTTCATCCCTTTGACGAAGAACGATCCATCCAACTGCCAGCAGCGACAGAAGCACAACTGCAATATCAAATGCAATCAAACCTTTTTTCCAGGGTGACATACTGTACTGTGCATAAGATCCCGGTTCAATTCCATTATAAGCATTACTGTTAACAATAACATAAGCAATATTGTGCATTGCCTTTCTTGCCAAATGCTTAGAGGTTGCACTTGTCAGATCAAGAGGAGTAGCCATCATTCCCATCCAGAGATCATTTCCCAGCCTGTAACCGATATCCGGTCTTTTATATGTGCCTGATGTAAAGTCCGTAAGTACCATTCCTACAAATCCCCATTCACCACGCAGTAAATCGGTAAGTAATGTGTAACTGTTTGTAGGCGACTTAGCCCCAATATAATTCATGGAAGACATTAGAGCTCTGCATGCTTTCACCTGAATTGTTTTTAGTTCTCCGCTTTCCGTGTCATAATAACGCTCTGTTCCATTTGCATTTTTAATGCATATCTCAAATGCCTTAAAATACAACTGTCTGCAAGTTTGTTCATCTGCCCAGACTGCCACGCCTGACCGGTTATCATCTGTTTCATTTAATGCAAAATGTTTAATATATGCAATCAGTCCACCTTTTGTAAATGCGCCTGATACAACTGCGCTCGCAGTATATCCAGTGAGAACAGGATCTTCAGAATAATATTCAAAATTTCTTCCGCCATAAGGAGTTCTGTGTAAATTTAACCCAGGCGCATACCATCCGTTAATTCCGTTTGTCAATGCTTCCGCTCCAATTGCTTCTCCCATTTTCTCCAAAAGCTCCAAATTCCATGTTGCTGCCTGAAGACCGCCGCAGGGATATGCACAGGCAGCTTCTACCGGATTACTTGTCAGACCGAACTGTGAAGCCAGTTCATTATTTCCGCCCCATGTTGCGGTAATGCCTGTGGTTCCATCATGATCTTTGGTAAGAACCAAACCAATTGCCTCAACTGCTGCTGTCTGATATAAACCATGTGTAAATAACTCTGAAAAATCTTCCGAAGAATAATCAAGATTATCTAAAAGTGCTTCCCATGAAGGATCATCATAATCCAATCCCCTCAGGGCACTTAAGCTCAAACCATTGTTTGCATTAGACACAGGTTCTTCTATCTGGTATAAAATACTTCCCTCCACTTCTCCTAATCTTGGATCTGACAGATAATCAAAATCCTGCACATCTGCAAGTACTTTTTCTGACATTGCCTTTTCTTCCGGCATTTTAGGGAATGTACCAGCAAAATCACTTCTGGACATAACTGTCATTTCCCCTGATTCCACATATTCATTCATATCACTTAAAAGGTTTACAGCTATTGTTTCATCTGCTGTTCTTTTTCCAACTGCAACTCCTTGTATCGCTTCATCTGCATAAACTTTCGTTTCTGCGACTTCCACTCTAGCCTGTCCCCAGCTATCATGAGAATCCTTGCCCAGATAGATTTCATAATTTCCAGCTTCCAGCACATAAGAGCCTGTATTTGTATAAAGCTTCCGATAGTCATAAGATGCCATATCCTCAAGAGGAAACTCCAGTTCAAATGACGTTTTCCCTCCAGCAGGTACATCCACTTTTGTAAATTTGATCAATTCTTTTGCTGACTTTTCAATTCCTCCGGGCGTATAAGGCGCTCCAAAATAAATCTGTACCACTTCCTTAACATCTCTGGAAGATTCATTTGTAACAGTGCCTTTTACTGTTATAATCCCATCTTTTTCAGTTACATTTGATAATTCCTGAGATATCTTATCATTTTCATAATGGAGTCCGTATCCAAAAGGATATACGACAGCATTCTCATACGTCCCCTTTTTGCCAAAAACATCAAAGCTGTTGTCTTCCACAAATCTGGTTTCATAGTAACGGTATCCCATATAAATTCCTTCTGCATATTCCATGTACCCATCTGGTCCATCTTCTATCGGATTGGTATATGCAGTGGATATCCGGTTTGCAAAGGTAGGATCTGCCTTAAAATCAGAGTACCAGATATCAGGCGTTCTGCCCGATGGATTAATCTCCCCTGCCAAAATTTCAGACATTGCATAAAATCCTGTTGCTCCCGGTGTTCCTACCCAAAGAATTGCATCAATTCCTTCATCCGTTTGCAGACTTGCAACTTCCACCTGACTCGGACTGTTTATGATCACTACTACTTTTTCACAATTTTCTTTTGCATATGCAATCATGTCACGCTCATTTTTTGAAAGTTCCATCTGTGTAGCTGTTCCATCTTCATACGCTGCCACACTATTAGCATCATAACCTTCCATTCCCGGCCTTGCAATAAATACGATCCCTGTTGTGTCTTTACAAGAGCTCTCTGCTCCTTTATATACATCCACATTAAATTCAGCAATATTTGTATCATCATTATCATCAGCATAAATGAGTACTTCCGGCTGTGCTCCCTTCATCTTTCCTACGATCTCATTATTTACCGTAAAAAATTCATTCAAGGCTTCTTCTGCATTCACAACATAGTCTGCCGTCATATCCATTGCTGCAGAACCTGATCCGCCATAAAAGGGCGACAGATAATGATATCCCAAAGGTGTCACTACATCCCCTCTGCTAATGGGAAGCGCATCATTTTCATTTTTTAAAAGTACTGCGCCCTCTTCCACAATCTCTTTCACCAGCTCAGATGCAGCAAGCTGAGAATCCTGTGCAGTTTCATAATCTGAATCATAGTATTGCGTCTGAGATTCATCAAGTTCTCCCAAAGATTTAATCTGACGTTCCCCACGCCCCAACGCCCAGTCCAGTGATGCTGCATAATCAAGTGCTGTCTGAGTAATAATTGCTGTCAGTGCCAAAACGATCACCATAATCGTTACTATGATCGTTCTGAATCTGGCATTTGACATTTTTGTCATTTTAGTTCCCTCCCATCTTAGTCTTTGCTTTTGAGGTTACTATACAATATCTCACTTTTTCTTTGTTTCTATTTGCATAAACTGCACGATTTTTGCATAAACTGTATTTTTTGCAGAAGAAAGCCAGATCCTTTTGCAATGCTAATATTTTAATTGTCCCTTCACTGCTTCACCGGTATCAAAATCCTAAGCTCAAACCAGTTTTCATTCTGGCTGATACTGACTGCACCATCATATTTACCAACCACATATTTAATACTTCTGATTCCAAAACCATGAAACTCTTTCCTTTTTGTTTTTGTGGTCACGGGAATTCCTTCTTTTAATTCCAGCCGCCCTTCAAAGTAATTTTCAAACCGTAAAATCACAAAATTTTTCTGTGCAAATATTGCTACATGAATCAGCCTTTTTTCCGGATCTTTTACCTGCCTTTCATACTCGATTGCATTATCCAGTGCATTTCCCAAAATACTGCAGATATCCATAGTATCCATAAAACCAAGCAGCATTCCGTCTGCCACACAATTCATAGAAATGTTATATTGTTCACAGACCATATTTTTGCTGGTGAGAATGATATCTACTACTTGATTTCCTGTTTTATTCTGCACCTCGTACTGATGGATTTCCTCCTCCATCTGGTTTAGAAAAGCGTTGCGCTTTTCCGGATCCTGCTCCCTGCGCAGTATCTCTATCTGATGCTTTAAGTCATGATATTTATAATTGATCAGGTCGATGCTTTCTTTGGACTGCTGGTACTGCAGATACTGGTTTCTAAGAACATCCTGCATCATATCCAACTCTCTCCTCGCCCGGTTTTCATTGCGCAGCACATGAAAGGCAAACATCATAGCCACCCCTGCAAAGTCGATCATCGTACGAATAATACTTACAGCATCTCCATACTGGCTGCTAAAAGGCGTTGTTATTTGCAAAAAACCCAAGTTACTCATGGCAAAAACCGAAATTGCAATGATCACAACTGACCAAAGCTCCCTCACTTTCATATACAGCATCCCATCAGGTGTTCTCTGACGCTTTAAAAGCCACCAGATGGCTGTATAAATGATTCCATATGTTATCAGCAGCACCAAATAAGAAACTACTTTTTCTTCCTGTGTCCAAAAGAACAAATACAACTGCCATTCCAAAGATGCTGCAAACTCTGCAATAATAAAGGAAAATAGTCCGCAGTAAACAGCATCACACCAGCTTCCTTTTAAACAAAGATATAAAAATCCTATCATAAGCAGCACTGCCGCAATCATACATGGCAGCCAGAGCCAAAGCCAAATATTCTGCGTATAAACTAAAAAGACTGATTGGATAAACAGCGCCATGCCTGATATGACCGCCAGCTTCCAGCCTGTTATCCTCCTTTTTAAAACAAAGATAAATGTCATGCAGGCCGCCCATTCGGCCAAAGCTGTATAAAACCTTGGAATATCCGGCAGCATTACGATTCCCTGTTCCATCATTTCACCCCGCTCCAGTAATTTGTCAATGCTTCCATAAAAGCTGTTTTTCTGGCTCTGCTTAAAAGCAGTTTTTCTCCTCTGACAATAGCACACCCATCCTGTATACCATCTACATGCGCCAGATTAACTAAATACCCTTTATTTCCGCGGCAAAAATGATATTCCCTTAAATTTTCCTCTGCCTCCTTCATGGTGCCGGAAACTTCATGATCGCCATTTACAGTATGATAAACCAGCGTATGTCCCTGACTTTCCACATAACAAATATCTTCCACCGAAAGGCGGAGCACTCCTCCCTTTATATTAAGCAGAATATTGTGGTGAACCCGCCGGCTGAGTCTTTCTACTGCCTTATTTAATCTTTCTGAAAATGCAAAATAAGAAATCGGTTTAACCACGTAATCCAACGCATCTACTGCATACCCTCGAATGGCATACTGACGCATATTTGTAATAAAAATAATGATCACTTCTGTATCTGCCTTTCTGATTTCCTCCGCCGCAGACATTCCATCCATAAATTTCATCTGTATATCCATCAAAATAATGTCATACTTTGCCTTGTAATTATGTACAATACCATCCCCGTCGGAAAAATGAGTAATTTCAAAAGTCACTCCCTTTTCCCTCTCATATTGGTGTAAAAATTCTTTTAACTGCTGCGCATAGGCTCCCTCATCTTCTACAATTGCTATCCGAATCATATTATATCCCCGACCTTACAATAAATTAGCTAAAAATTTTAATTAAGTTATCATAAATAAAAATGAATGTCAACAATTATGATACTTTACCGTAGCAATCCCACAAAATAAGAAAACAATACCCTGCCATCCACCGCATCCTGCCTTGCATGTGCAAAGCACAGCCTCTCAGGATGCCACTGAACCCCCATCACCGGAAGATAATTATGCTGCAGCCCCTCAATCACACCGTCATCTGCGAACTGAATATACTCTATTCCCTGCCCTGGGCTGTCTACTCCCTGATGATGGGCACTGTTTACAGTAAAACAGCTTCCATACAGTCTTTCCAGAAAAGAGCCTTTCCGGGCAGTGGTTTTATGGATCTGGTCCTTTTCTTTATATTCATGGCTGCCGCTGGTCTGCAAATGCTGAACCATGTCACCCCCAAAGTAAATATTAATCAACTGCATCCCCTTACAGATTCCAAGCACAGGTTTTTTGTCCAAAATAAAAGCCTTTAGCACAGCAAGCTGCAATCGATCCAGTTCAGGATCGAAAGAACGTGTGCCTTTGTTAAGCTGCCCAAACAGCTTAGGATCAATATCGCCGCCGCCGGGCAGGATTAAACCGTCAAAGCAGCATATGTCAGGTACATGTAAAGAGGTACACGCCGAAACACCCAGCCCTCTCAAAGCATTTTCATAATTGGTTGTTTTACTTTTTTCTCCGGCGATCAACACTCTCTTCATCAGGGACTCCTTACTATACGACGAACTATTTTTTACTTGCAGGCATCTTGTAAACAGCAAAAAATACATATTAAAGTACTATATGCATCCTAGTCAATATTGACACTCAATACACAAATTGAAAAAATATATAGGTTTTTGATTATCTTTTTATAAAGTCCTGATGTCATTTGTATAATGGCTGATATATTTTGCCAGCTTGACTTTCATATAGAATTCCACTTCATTATTGCTTTTGAAAAATACATTGATAAATTGGACGCTATCTGATAATAATGAGCCTTGTATGTGTTATAATTGGAGCTAGGCTATTATATTGAAGCGCCAAAGGCAAGCCAAAGATTGAGAGGTGGTTTTATGGCAAATATTTTAGTTGTTGAAGATGAAAAAAATATGCAAGATATTATTGTTACTTATTTACAGAGAGGTGGGCATACTTGCTTTACCGCTAATGACGGAGTGGACGCTTTAATGCTTCTAAAAAGTAATCCAATGGATTTTATGATACTGGATATAATGATGCCACATCTTGACGGTTTTTCTGTCTGCAAGATCGCACGTGAAATGAGCCAGATACCTATTATCATATTGACTGCCAAAAGCGATGAATGTGATAAATTAAAAGGCTATGAGTATGGAGCAGATGATTATATAACAAAGCCATTTAGTCCAAAAGTATTATTAGCTAAAGTAAATGCTTTGCTTCGACGTTCTTCTATCAATATTGCAAATACGATTAGTGCTGGAAAAATTACGATTTTACCCTCATCGCATAAAATTTTCTTGGACGGACAAGAAATCACCCTGACTCATAAAGAATATGAATTACTCTATTTCTTCATGGTAAATGCAGGTCAGATATTCAGTCGGGAACAATTACTTAATCGCATTTGGGGATATGATTTTGAGGGTTCCACTAGAACAGTAGATACCCATATTAAAACATTACGACAAAAATTAGGAAGTGAAGGAAAACATATCATAACGTTAATTCGTTCTGGCTATAAATTTGAGGTGGAAATATGACAGGTTTAAAAGATATTTTATCATTGCGAACTGTAAGGAAAAAAATCATCATGCTTTCAAAAATCGCTGGTGTTCTACTTATTGCATCCTATGTTGTTTCAACACGATTACCTTTTGATACCGATGTTTCATTTGTAATCTGGTTTGCTTTTGTAATTATTCTGGTTCTTATTATAGATTTTCTGCTAGGTCATTTCATTTCAACACCTATTATGAAATTGTGTGATACAGCAAAGAAAATGTCACAACTAGATTTTTCAAGTGATTGCGCGATTACAACAGATGATGAATTTGGGGAACTATCAGAGAGTTTAAACAAAATGTCTGAAAATTTACAGCAGGCTCTTTCAAAACTTGAAGAAATGAATACACAGCTTGAAAAAGATGTGGAACAGAAACGTCTTTTATTACAAGAACGAAAAGAATTGGTAGACAATTTGTCCCATGAAATGAAAACTCCTTTAGGTATTATTCGTGCATATGCAGAAGGAATACAAGATGAAAACGATGAAGAAAACAAGAAAAAATATTCAGAAATAATTATTACGGAAACAGAACGCATGAGTAATCTAATCACAACGCTGCTTGATTTATCAGCTTTAGAAAATGGTGCAGCAAAATTAAATCTTATTCGTTTTGACTTTGTAGAGTTTTTAGAAACAGTTGCTGGACGTCTATTATTAGATGTGCCCGATATAAACTATAATTTACAGTATGAATTGCCAGCACATAAAGTATATGTTTATAGTGATAAAGAGCGTATGGAACAGGTGTTAGATAATCTTTTGATGAACGCAAAGAGAAACGTTACAGCAAACGGTATTTTAAAAATTTCTTTGACTGAGAAAACGGATAAATTATTATTTTCTGTCTACAATCAAGGAAGTATCATACCTCCAGAGGACTTATCAAAAATATGGACAAAGTTTTACCGTCATAAAAATGCAAAATATAGTGGTTCTGGTTTAGGTCTGGCTATTGTTTCACAAATTTTATCTATGCAGGAAATGGAATTTGGAGTAAAAAATAAAGAAACTGGTGTCGAGTTCTTTTTTCTAATTCCAATAGTAAAGTAAATAGTATCAATAAAAGTCTTTTTTTATTTTATATGAATTTCACACCAATTTCACAGTAACCACACATGAATTTCAATGCACTTTTCTATTTTTATCATATCAAGGGAAATCTCCCTATAAAAGGAGGAAAATATATGTTTTTAGGCATGGAATGGTATGGGTGGATTTTTATTATTGTAGCAATTGCAATTGTTATTCCTTTCAAAGTGAAGCTCATTAAATGGTGGAATAAGCGAGAAAAGAATAAAAAAAATCAACAAAAAGGAAATTGGGGCGATGATAATGATTGAAGTTAAAGACTTAAACTTTTCTTATGGCAAAAATAAACAGGCTCTAAATGGTTTGACGTTTGCTGTGAAAAGCGGAGAAATTTTTGGATTTTTAGGTCCAAATGGTTCTGGAAAATCGACTACACAAAAAATACTAACAGGTATATTGAAAAGATATGGCGGTACGGTATCCTTGCTCGGGCAAGAGATTGGGGATTTACATACACAGGACTTTTTTAAAAAGATTGGTGTTCTATTTGAGTTTCCTTATCTATATACAAATCTAAGTGCAGTTGATAATTTAAAGTATTTTGCTTCTTTCTATGATAAAGAGCAAGTTAGAGATGTATTTGAATTACTAAAAGAATTAGAAGTAAAAGAAGATTTTTGGTATAAGCCTGTGTCTTCTTACTCAAAAGGTATGCGACAACGTGTAAGCATGGCACGAGCACTAATCAGTAATCCTATGGTATTATTCTTAGACGAACCTACAAGTGGACTTGATCCTGCTGGAACAGTCCTCTTTCGTAAGATTATTGAAAAAGAACGTCAAAAGGGAACAACTGTTTTCTTGACAACACATAATATGATTGACGCTGATTTGTTATGTGACCGTGTAGCTTTTATATCAAACGGAAATATTGCTGCCTTAGATTCTCCTCAAAACCTTAAAGAAATCAACAGCAATCATCGTGTTATTATCAATTATCTTTATCAAGGAAAACGAGAAGAAAAGACAATAGAAGCATTAGAGCTAAAATCTGGTATTCCATTTTCTTATGATGAGATTATCAGTATTCATACTCAAGAGCCTACCTTAGAAGATGTATTTATCAAATATACAGGGAGGGGGTTATCTTAATGTGGGGTGGTTTTCTGCATTTAATGAAAAAAGATTTTATGCTAATTCTATCAAGTAAGTTTTTTCTTTTAGCACTAGGTTCACTTATCCTGTATTCCTGCTATATTAACTTTATTTATGTGGAATTAGACCAGAACATATATCCTGTATATGTTTATAATCCACAGGATAAACAGTTGACTGTATCGGAATATATAACGGAAGTAAAAAGCAGAGAGGCATTAGAAGAAGCCTGTGCAGACAGCTATTCGATAGGGATTGATGTTTCCTCAAATATTCCAGAAATTTACATGTTATCAACAGGTATCGAAACAAAAGATAATTATAGGGAAAATTGGGCAAGAACTGTTATAAATAATCACTCTTACGATAAAGCGGAAATAATTGGCTCTAATACAAAAGAATTAAAAAACCGTCGAGAGATTACAGCAGAATTTCTATTCTTCGAATTATCTGCCGTTGGCTTCTTAGGATTAGCTTCTATGCTTTTTAAAGAAAAACAAATGGGTGTAATCCGTGTTCATGGAATATTGCCAGTTAGTAAAACAGCTTTTATTGTATCAAAACTTGTATTGCTTTTAGCATCTGATTTGGTTTTTACATCATTAATAACAATTGTAAATCTTGGGTTCAAAGTTGGAATCGCTGTGCTGCCAGACGTTTTAGTGCAAGCTGGTATTCTATCACTCATAATGGCGTTGGCAGGCTTCTTTTGTTCCATTCGCTTACCTGACTTCAAACAGTTTTCGCTATTTTATCTGGTATTAGCTATATTCATAACCACGCCGGTTTTTCTTGCTGGACAGACAAGTGTAGAATGGTCTTGGATATACTATCATCCAATGTTTCATATGTTTACAACAATGAAATCAGCATATTTTGGAACTGTAACCTTCCAACTATCATATTATTTTTTCTGCATGGTAGCAATTATCGTATTATTTTTGCTTGCACATAAAACATTATCACGAGAAATGGCAAGGGAGGGATAGTATATGGGTAGTCTAAAGTATCAACTTAAAAATATTCGTAAAGACAAAATGTGTGTATTAACTTTTTTACTTCCTATTGTTGTGGGTATCGCTATCAATTTTCTTTCTGGTATGAGTTTTCAAAATATAGGAGAAACTTCATTTGCTGGTTTAAAAAATGATTTATCGGAAGAAACAATTTTGTGGTTGAAGCAAAATGGAACATATGCAGAATATGATACAATAACAGAATTGGAAAACGCAGTTAATGAACCTTCTTCACAAATAATAGGTGTGCTTAAAAACGGTAATAGTATTCGCACATTTCTTTCTGGTGATGAATTAGAGGTTAATCGAATAGCAGGTAATACCTTACCTCAGCTTTATCAAAACAGAGATACTGCAACAGATTTTCGTATCACAAAAATACCGTTGGAAACAAACAATGATGGGGTAAAAGCAATTTTAATTGCAATTACATTAGTAACTGCTATGTTCATGGGATGTACATTTAATGCAATGAATATTATTGGTGAGAAAGAGGACGGTATATCCTTTATCAATCAAATTTTACCCATGACGGTTAAAACATATGTTATCCAAAAAACAGCTTTAGGATTTATCAGTAGTTTCATTTCTACTGTTTTTACAGCCCTAATTTGTATGAAACTAAATGTTGCACAGATTATTCCATTCATTATCATTATGATTTTATCTACCTATATATCATCTTTAGTAGGATTATATATAGGGCGGCATTCAGAGGGATTAATGGTGGGAATTGTATATATCAAAATTATTATGATTTTATTCCTTGCACCGCCTATTCTAATTTATTTAACAGTTTCTTCAGAAAGTCCATTATTCTTTATATCCTACTTACTTCCGTCAAGTGCTACATTTTATGGTTTAATGGATATGCTTATCGGGCAGTCAAAAAATCTATGGATTGTAATTACAGTATTACTATCTCATACTGTTTTATGGAGTGTTATATACTACCTTATGGAAGCAAATCAAGTTAGAAATCCACAGAACAATGCACTGCAGGGACAGCAAAAGAAATAGTTAAGTGTATAATTTTTATTGTGGATAGCGATAGCTAATTGTATAATTACCATATGATTTTGATATTATGAATGAAATGCCTGTGCCCCAAATGCCCCGGCAGGAAGGATTGATTATGGAAAAATATTCACACGAAATCATAAACGACGACACCAGATTACAACTTTATTTTCTGCTGACAAAATCAGATAATCACTATTCACCGCTGCACTGGCATGGACATCTTGAAATTATTTTTATTCAAAAAGGGAAAATGGCCGCTTATATTAACGACCGGAAATATATGCTGAAAGAAAATGATATGCTTGTAGTAGGCTCCAGAGAACTGCACTCTACCAGAACCTGGGGAGAAACAGATTATCTGCTTTTGCAGATTCCTACTGACTATTTATCCAGAGTTTTAAATCAGGTACCTCTCATTCAGTTTCAGGAATATTTTCCTTCCATCACTATGAATGCCTCCCAGTCCAGACTCTATCACTGCCTTCTTGCACTGGCAGAAACCTACAGGGAAAAGGAAGACGGATACCTGCTTCATTTTTCATCTGTGGTATATGAATTTCTTTATCTTTTGTACAAAAATCATTCCCACCGGATCAGTCCACAAACAAAAGAACGGGAAAATCATAACTTCGAGAGAATGGAGCTTATTATTTCCTATGTAAAGACTCATTATAAAGAAGAAATTTCATTAAATGATGTGGCAAAGCTGATCAATGTAAGTCCTGAGTACTTCTGCCGCCTGTTTAAAAAACATACCGGACAGACCTTCCTTGCATACGTAAATGCGGTCCGCCTGATTCATTTTCATCAGGAACTTCTTGCTACTGATTACAGCATTAATGAATTGATGGAACGCAGCGGTATCACTAATTATAAAGTATTCATCCGCTCCTTTAAGGAAACCTATGGCACTACTCCCGGAAAGCTGCGGGCATGCCGCTTAATCCAGTGACAGCAGGTCAAACAAATCTGATTCGCCCATATTTTGGGATTTATAACGCATCAGAAACCCTTTCATTTCAGGGTACTGATCTTTCATTTGGGCTAAAATGCTGTCATAATTTTCTTCTGTCAGACAGCCCGCTCCAGTAAAGGCTTCGTAATATTCCTGCTCATTTCCATGCTCATAAAATACCACCTCCCAGGCTGCCTCACTGTCACATCCTTTGGTATGGGAAGCTAAATAAAAGGATAAATCTTCTCTTAATTTATCTGAAAGCCCTGCATCATTTATCAGACGTAAAAAGCAAAGCCTTGCTTTAGCGCGCCTTCGCTCTGCCAGATAAAGATCCATGTTGGCAACAATATCCTCTTCTCCGCAGTATACCATCTTTGTATAGCCTTCTTCATCCGGCACCGCCAAAAACTCCTTTAATTTTTCATCGAACCGGAAAAGCCATACTTCCTCTCCGGCTTCTTCCGGCACAAAAAGGTAATCCGCCTCAAGCTTATTTGGCACTGCTCCCAATAACCTGCCGGCCTGCTTTGCTTTTAAACTCTCATCATCCAAATGACAAATAAAGGTAAGCTGTCCGCATTCCTTAAAAACACCTCTTCCAATCGATAAATTTCTTTTGGGGAGCCAAACGCTTTTCAACTGGCTGCAATATGCAAAGGCCCAGTCCCCAATGGATTTAAGTCCTCTTGGCAGAAAAATTTCTTTTAGCTGTTTACTGCTTAAAAAAGCCTTTTTCTCAATTTTCGTTACCGGAAGTCCTTCTATCTGATCAGGCACCGTTACCTGCCCATCCGTTATCCGTCCTTGTGTTATGTAAATTTCATCTTTTACCCTTTGATAACACAATATTCCCCCTTTGATTTCTAATTGTTTTTCTTTATTCATCTACTCCTCCACGCAAAACCTTGTCTTCCCGATTTTTATACTTGCGACAGCACGCACAGTCATGGCGCATTACCGCTCTTCTAGCTGAGATCAAGCGCCGCAATTTCTTCCTGTAAGCTGTTTTTCCGCTCTGACAGCATCAGCTCATTGCTGTGCTTTTGATAAGCCTCACACCCAAACTGGCCGATAAAGCGGGCACTGTCATTGTTGACCGTAAGCTCTGTCACCAAAATTAACATTTCATTTCCTTCTGCAAATGCATTTTGCACAAAAGCAAATAAATTTTCAAGCCGCTGTTTTGTTTTGGAAGTTCTTTTTTTCAACTCCACCAAGGCAAGATCAAAGTCTCTTTTCAGATAGGTAAATGCCTCTTTTCCATCTGTAATTCCTTCCATAAGAAGCTGCTTTTTTTCTTCCTCCAGGAAATGAATGACGCGCCTGCTCTTTCTTTTGTCCGCTTCTGAAAGACTTCCCGCCATCATGGACAGCTCCATTTGCTTCTTTCTGCCCTGAACCTGATTTTCCAGCATCTTATCTACAGATAGCTGTCCTTCCTTTCCGCTGCCTGCACTTTTTTCTACAGCCGCTTTAACAGCTTTTAAATTTTTAGAAAGTTCCACCAAATAGTCACTGATTTCCATATCCTCTCTGGTCTCACTCATTGCCTTATCAATCAACATGCCAAGTAAAGACAATCTCTCGTCAAAGGCAGCTACACGTGCCCGCTCAAACGTCTGCTCCCTGGACGTTCCAGCTAAAATCTCCTCCGTCTGATATTCTTTTTTATACTTATTAAACAAATCATAATACGCAGTAAACTCTTTGACCACCCGCTCATTGCGCAGATACTGCTCCACCAGTGTTTCATCCACCTTCATTCCCTCTTCTTCATATAAAGAAAGAATCTCAGATAAGTCCTCCCATCCTCTGGCTGTCACATAGCTTCTGCCATTTACAGTTGTCTCTATCCGGTAAAAATAATCCTTTTTCAATTCCAGAAAATTTAGAACTGCCGCATGCAGTCCTTTTTGCTGGGCATACTCCTTCCATGCCTTATAGTCCGGTTCTACCTCCAGAATCTTAAGACGGTCCATAGTTACCACATCAAATTCTCTTACCGACTTATTGTACTCAGGCGGATTTCCAGCAGTCACAATCACCCATCCTTCCGGCACCTTATGACGCCCAAATACCTTATATTGAAGAAATTGCAGCATAGATGGCGCCAGTGTTTCTGACACACAATTGATCTCATCCAGAAAAAGAATCCCTTCCGAAATACCACTGTGTTCCATCACCTCATAAATAGACGCAAT
The DNA here is from genome assembly GCA_002490775.1 of Lachnospiraceae bacterium UBA7199. Classification (GTDB taxonomy): domain Bacteria; phylum Bacillota; class Clostridia; order Lachnospirales; family Lachnospiraceae; genus Suilimivivens. The sequence goes on from DKUR01000009.1 coordinate 18,551, forward strand.
AATTTCACTCATGGTATATTCTGATACCTGAAATTCCATATTCTGATAGCTTCTACGCGAAATAAAGGGAAGGCCGAGAGCCGATTGTCTGGTATGATGCGTCATGGAATAAGATACCAGCGCAATGCCAAGCTCTTGGGCAATCTGTTCCATCACTGCAGTTTTTCCTATGCCTGGCGCCCCCAGCAGAAATATGGGGCGCTGGCGCACTACCGGTATCCTGTATTCTCCAAACTCATCCCTCTTTAAATAAAGACGGACTGTATTTTCAATATAATCCTTTGCCTGCTTTATATTCATTATAAAACCATGCCTTTCTCTTTTATTCTTCTATCTCCTCATAGTCCAATAATACCTTAATTGCCCAGGGCGGCACCTGCGGTCCCTCATCGCCATTATCCAGAAATACAAACATCACTTGATAAGGCGGCATCTTTTCTGGATACACCCCATAACCATCAGTAAAATATAAAAGTCCTTTCAGATTTTCAAATTCACCCTTCCTTAAAAGCTCCTCCACATAAGAAAACACCGGCCTAAAATCCGTAGATCCAAATCCTGTCAGCTTTTCATGGCTCAAAAAATAATCCAGATCTTCTTTGCAGGTAATTTTTGTATCCTGCTGCACCTGGTGATCACACTGTATAATATGCACATTCATTTTTCGGAAAAAATTATCTTCTCCGCAAAGCAGCGCATAGGTTTTTTGGAGAAAAGACCTTACCAACGGTCCCCGGCAGGAAGCAGAAGTATCTATAGCAATCACAAATTCTTTTACCTTTTTGCTGTCCTTGTACTCTAAAGGCTCTACCAATGGCATATTCCCATACCTGTCAAGACCATAGGTATAGTAAATATAATCAAACTCATCATCATTGACCTGCATATCTTCATTCATCACTGTAAACTTCCGGAGCAGATCTCTATAATTGTACCGGTCCTTTGTTGCTTCTAAAAGACTCTTCTCCATGCTGTCCGACTTGCTTTTTCCCATGAAAAACTTTCCATTAGAAAAGGACTTTAAATCCGCTTTTACTCTCTCGCTTAATTTCTTCCACTGCTCAATTGTCACCAAAAGTTCCTCTGCCGGCTCCCAATATTTATGAACGTCCATAAAAAAGAGGCTCGAAAGTTCTTCCCGCTCCCCACTGCTGATCTGAAAATTTTTTAGGTACTGATAAATTTTCTCGGCGGTGAAAGCGCTGATCTCTCCTTTCATCCCCTGCAGCTTTCTTTTTGCTTTTTCATCACTCTTCAAAGTCATTCCCGGCATATCAAGTTCCAAAATTGCCGCCTCTACTGCAATATCCGCCGACAGGCTCCATGCTTCTTTATCCACCTTGTCAAAACGAAAACTGTGATAAAAAATCAGGTGAAAAAGAATATGCAGATATATCCGCACTGCAAAAGCCGGCTCTTCCTTGCATTTTTTCAAGAGAAAAACCGGATCATAATAAATCTTCACACCATCTGACGCAACACCTGAAAGCCCCTTTTTCGGCTCCGGCACAAGGGCGGACAATGCCACATCCAAAAAACGCATATTTACCAGTATACTATCCCTGGAATAGCTCATCACCTTTGCCGCCAGCGGTTTTGCTTTTTCATATAATTCATCCATAACTGTTTCTTGCCATCAAAACCCTTCCATGTCTGTTCTCTTCTGAAGCCGCCTGCCTTACAATTTAATACCCTCTGACGCCTTCTAAAGATTCATCATGATCAATCCAATCCTGCACCTGAATCATACGATATTCCTCTGAACCATCTCTAATATACACTCGTTCAATTCCCGCATTAATGATCACCCGCTTACACATGGAACAGCTATTTGAATGAGGAATATATTCACCAGTCTGTGCATCCACTCCTGCCAGATACATAGAACTGCCTATCATCTTATCCCGGGGTGCACTGATAATTGCATTCATTTCCGCATGCACGCTGCGGCAAAGCTCATACCGCTCACCCCTTGGAATCTTCATCTTCTGCCGGATACATGTCCCCATATCCGTACAATTCTTGCGCCCTCTGGGTGCTCCCACATAACCGGTGGCAATCACCTCATCATTTTTCACGATGACCGCACCATACTTCCTTCTGATACAGGTACTGCGCTTAGACACCGTCTCCGCCAGATCCAGATAATAATTAATCTTATCCCTCCGCTCTATCATCCCCATCTTCTCCTTTCTATTAATTATAGTAGCAATATATAAACCACTGCCAGAGATATCACAATTTGAATAATTGCAAACCGGCTTACCGTCTGCGTATTTGACCATCCCATCACTTTCCGTACATGATCATGCAGAGGCGTTCTCACATTTTTCAATATATGAATCTTAAATCCCCGAATCAATGCAACCTTTAAAAGCCCCAGACCTCCATCTAAAATAATCACTGCCGCCACTGGAAGAAACAAAACAGGGCTGCCGCTCTTTAATGCTGCAATACTGATAAAAACCCCCATTGCGCGGCTTCCTGCATCTCCCATAAGCAGCCTGCTTGGTGTTGCATTGTACCACAAATATCCTAAAATACAAATAATAAACAGTAAAATCAAATTGGTAAACTCATCCGGCTTTCCCTTAATATGGTCAACCACATAAAAGGTAGCCAGCGTGATAATAGTCAATGTTCCTGAAAGTCCGTCCACTCCATCATCACAATTGGTCACATTGATGGAACCCCATACCAGAATCACTGTCAAAAGCCCAAACAGAACAGGCGGAATATGAATACTGATTCCTAATGTGGCTATCTCAATCGTACTGGAATTAAAATGCAGGTAATTCACCGCAAGAATCGTTGCAATAATCAAATCCAATATTCCTTTTTTATATTCTCCCCAGGGTTTTTCCGCCGCGTCATCCATATATCCGGTTAGCATTTCCGCCACAATCAAAATCAAATAAATTAAAATCTCCAGATCAATGGGCATAAATATAAGAGAAGCAGCTGTAAATACAAGAATAAAAATAATTCCCGCACCTCTGGGTTTACCCGCTGAAAGCTTCCCGTCATATGCAAAATCCCGCCCTCCGTCTTTGGGTAAAAACTTACTGCATTTTGCCATAAAAAAACAGGTTCCTGCAAAAGCCGCCAACTGCCCAAACGCTGCCATCAATGCCTGATTTCCATTATTAAACAACATATTGATCACTGTAGTCTCCTCCCACCGTCTTTCCCTTTATAAATCCAACGCCTTTTTCGCCAATCCGTCCGCCATATCATTATACTTATCGTTGGAATGGCCAGCTACTTTAACAAAGCTGATCTTTACCTGCCGGCTTGCCATATCATAAAACTCTTTATAAGCTCTGGTGCCCTCCTTATTGGTTTTCCACAACCCAAGACACCATTTTGCAATTCCTTCGTAATCATGATAAATCTCAATCTCCGGAATCTTATGATCAAGAGCATACTGCATGGCTGCCTGAGCACCTTTGATCTCCCCAGCCACATTATGCATTGCTGCAAGGAGCGTATCATCAAATTTCTGGCTGTAAGTTTCCTCTTTGTCTCCTAAAAGAACCACCATGCCATAAGAAAACTCTCCGGTAGCGCTGTTATAGCTTCCGTCTACATATATTTTAACACAATCCTCTATTTTACAAACATTATTTTCTGTATTTTCAGCGGTTTCTCCCATTTTCTTCTGCCTTTTTTCATCCTGCTTCATTCCAGCTTGTCTGATTCCAAGAAATTCTTCAGCTTCCTGTCTCGTCTTGAAGCTTTTGTATACTGCGCCGGAATAACCGCTTACACTGGCTTTACATTCCTCCCATGTAAGAAAAATCCCTCTGCCTGCCCCTTCCTTCACCGCATAATATTTTCCTGCCATAAAAAATTCCTTCCATTGCATATTATTTTCTTCTGCCACTGACCATCATATCATATCTGTCCTGCCTTTCCTATATAAATTAAAAAAACTTTTATTTTGCAGTAGATTCCATTTTATAAAGTTATGTAAATATGATACAATGTTCTTACTTAAAATATATGACTTTCGAGGAATTGTACTTATGAAAAAAACGAATCAACTGCTCAATATATTAACTGCTTTCTTAGCTGCAATAGGATTGTGCGTTGCAGCCCTGGTTGCCTTTATCATCATCTATACCAGTATCAATGGCTCCTTCCCAAGCAGGTCAGACTCAGATTCTTCTCAAACCTCTGGAACTACACAGGATGAAGCATCTGACACCTCATCTTTAACAGCAGAAGCTGCCCCATCTCCGACTCTTTTACCTTCTATAACCATAGAATCAGGTTCCTATCAGGTTAATGGAATAGAATTCTGGTTTTCTGACTCCGTAATCAACGATGAAACTGGAAAATGGAAAATTTCTACAATGTCTGATACAGCAGACATAACCGAATACGCTGTCGGCTATTATCAGAAACTATTTAGTTCAGATGATGAGATTCATGCCATCATAAATTATGCCACAAATACTACCGCTTCCCTCTCCATGCAGCAGGCTGGAACACTGAACATATCTGTTTATAAACATTTAGATGAGGAAGAACATGACGCAGCAAATCTATTTGGCGGTGCTTTACTGGCAGAATATGAAATAAATGTTGAAACTGGTGAAATACAGACAAATTATCAGGAAGAACCTGCTGTTTCCACTGCACTGGATACACAGACAACACAAAATACACAAGTGCCCCAAGAAAATGCAGACAATTTTAACACCTATGACAATGCAGAACAGCAAATTACCACCGATTCCTACGTTTTAAACACTGATAGTAAGGTAATTCACCGCCCGACCTGCAGCGATGTCTCTAAGATAGCACCACAAAACTATGACACCTCCAGTTCCATTCTGAGTGATTTAATTGGCCAGGGCTATACCGTATGCGGACATTGCTTTAGCTAAGGAAGTGCAAAAAAGCTGCAATCACTTTTTACTAAGTTTCTTTACACATATAGTAATTACAATAGCAGTAGCAATAAGAAATTCCGAAAAAATCACTGACGGATTCCATATTTCAAAATAATAATGTCCAATAAAATATATTGCAATTGAATACATAATACAACCAAAAATTTGTTGCTGTCTTTGCTCCCGAACAAGCATGCTCTGTTGCAGTTTTTCCGATAAATCCATAATGTTCTATCCTCCTTGTTTTGATACCTAAACAATATCAAAACCCTGAATCACCTTCCATATAGCTCACTACGCATTTGCGCAACCAGTGGTAGAAATACAATACCAATTCATAGAATCCTGCAAATGCAGATTGCAATTTGTTTGGTTTCAATACCTCTGCTTTCTCCGCTAAAAGTTTTCCTATTTTCTGCCTTTCAACTTTCTTGCATTCAGCCACACTACGTTATATAATATCTACAGCATCAGTTCCGGGAGGAATGCGGCTTGTCCGTATTGCCAGTGTCTAGGTTCAAACACATGATTATCCCGTAGAACACTTGGCAGCTGATGCCATTAAAGCATTAAACAGGTTGTATTTTTATCCTTTAGTGCTATAATAGTCTTAATGGAAGCATAGCTCAGCCGGGATGAGCGTTCGCCTCACACGCGAGAGGTCATGGGTTCGAGCCCCATTGCTTCCATTTTTTATTCCCTTTTCAGATTGGTGTTGCTAGTGCCTAATTTATTAGGAATCTCTCGTCTTTTACAAACTTTTTTCGTCCAGGATTTCCTCAACACGATATATGGCTTTTTCTTTCAAGTCATATATTACAGACCAAACTGTATCTTTTCCAGTTGTCCTATCGTACTGGCATAAAAACCCAGTTCTCCCTGATAGTAAATCTTTTGCAAATTGAAGATTTATTTTACTACTGGGCTTACCTAATGTTTGGATAAGTGTGCTATATCTTTGTTCAGCTTGCCAATTATCAATAGTCAAATTTTGAATTGCAATCATTTCCTCTGAATTAAAGATGTTTGTTGCACAAACAAAAGGATGTTCCTTAGAGGGATAAATGACAGTTATCTTTTCTGAATTACACTCAATCACGGCTGTCTTTCCCTTGGCATCAGCAACTGTAATCGTTTGTGCCGAACTAATAGGGAGACATTGGATACTGCAAATCACTTCTTCCGTAGTTTGACATTTTTCCAGAAAAAATCTCAACAGCAAACCTGCGTTGAACCCAGGTTTGATTGTAATTGGATAAACTGATGTGAGTCCAACAGCGAGACCATATTCATTGACGCCGTCTTCCACTTCAATAAATGCTGTTGTATTTCCCGTGAAGTTGTAGGAGTCATCTGTAAATTTGTAAATAACATTCGTGTTTAGTTTTTCAAGTTCTGTTAAGAAATCACTATTCCTGCACAACAAAATATGTTCGTCATTGGCAACAGCAAAGCAAGAGCAATTACAAGCTGGAGGGATTGCATACATACTAAATAAAACAGCTTGCATTTCATTACGGTCACAATGCTGACCTTCTGCCAATCCTCTGATCTCCTCCAATATTTCAGGAAAAAATTCTTGATAGATAGATATGCACGAGTACGCAAAATCCTTACGCTCTTGTGTAATAGGGAAGGGAACATGATCCAAGAGTATCTGTCCATGTTTTGCCAGGGAAACCCCATAATGATATCCAATCTCATAATGCTTTCCTCTAAAACGTACATGATACATATGATATGCTCCTTAATCTGATAAATATGGGCAGCCAGCCGCCCTAATGAACAGGATAAAGTAATAAAAATTTTGTGTCAAGCCAAATGGCCACGACTATACAGTGATGATGGTATTTGTTCGACGTATACAATAAACTTAAAGAGGCTGTAAATAATCTTGTGTCT
>DKUR01000086.1:0-954 GCA_002490775.1 Lachnospiraceae bacterium UBA7199
CAGATATTCATACATCTCCGCCTTAGTACACATTTGGAAGGAATCTTCCAGTTCCATCAGGGTTACTCCGCCCACTTTCTCTTCATATGCTTCTTTCATTTCCATAAGAATCTGTCTGGTTGTCGCTTTATCTTCCTCAATCACTGCAGCAAGTCTGTCAATCTCCACTGACTCGCCCATCGTAAAAAGGATTGCTTCCAACACAGCTTTTTCCTTCTGCCTGTCCAACTTTGCCGCCTCCTATGCTTCATTTGAAGTTATCATAATATCATCAAATGTATTTTCCTGCACAATATAAATCTTTCCCAGCTTCATCAGTTCAAGGATTACAAGAAATGTTACAATAATTTCCATTTTACTTTTTTGCTTCTCCAGCAGCACCCTGAAACTAAAAGTCTTATGTGTCTGAATATAGGCCTCCACAAAGGTCGTCTTTAAATCCATGTCCACTTCATCTTTTTCAATCTTTCCAAAAGTACTTCTGACAGGATCAATCTTATCCTCCTGCCTGCGCATAACCATCTTAAAAAGCATCTGTAGCTTTCTAAGATCCGCATCGCCCAAAAGTGCCTGCATATCAACAGGCGGCCTATATTCCTCAATCTCTTTTGGAAGTGTCTTATCCTTAAAAAGCGTGCGGGCAGCATCCACCTGCCTGTCCTTTAGCTCATAAGACATGTATTTATACATCTTATATTCTAACAGCTTCTGCACCAGCTCAGCTCTGGGATCTTCTTCCTCCCCTTCTTCATTTATTTCCTTGGGGAGAAGCATCTTACACTTAATATCCAATAAAGTGGCCGCCATCACCAGAAATTCACTCATTACATTCATATCCTGAGTTTCCATTTCCTTAATATATTCCAGATACTGGGCAGTAATTTCCACTATTGGAATATCATAGATATCCACTTTGTTTTTTTCGATTAAATGCAAAAGCAAATCAAGGGGGCC
>DKUR01000086.1:1229-3467 GCA_002490775.1 Lachnospiraceae bacterium UBA7199
AAGCAAATCAAGGGGGCCTTCAAACACCTGTAATTTTACCGATATTGCCATTTTATCTCCATGCCTTTCCCACTTGAGCCTTTATATGCAGATTGCAACTGTGGCACTGGTTCCCAAGCGGCTTGCCCCAGCCTTTATCATTGCCTCTGCTGTTTCCTTATCTCTAATCCCGCCAGAAGCCTTTACACCCATTGTTGTCCCTACAACACTTCGCATCAGTTTTACATCCTCTATCTTTGCGCCTGCCTTAGAAAAGCCGGTGGATGTTTTAACGAAGTCTGCACCCGCCTCCTTTGCAATCTGACAGGCTTTCACCTTTTCCTCATCTGTCAGCAGACAGGTTTCAATGATCACCTTTAAGCGTGCACTGCCACATGCTTTTTTTACTTCTTTGATATCCTCAAGCACCACATCATAGAGCCTGTCCTTTAATGCAGCTACATTGATCACCATATCAATTTCTCCGGCACCATCCTCCACTGCAATGGCCGCCTCCGCTGCCTTAGCACGTGCTGCCATCTGGCCTAATGGAAATCCTACCACCGTACATATCTTGATATCGGTTCCTTCTAACTGTTTTGCTGCATATTTGGTATAATATCCATTAACACAAACAGACATAAAACCATATTCTTTTGCTTCCTCACAAACCTTCTTCACCGAAGCTGTATCTGCATCCGCTTTTAAAATTGTATGATCAAATAATTTATGGTCCATTTTTTCCATACCTTTCCAGTCCAATAGTTTAGCATGTATTATTTCCTGCGTCAACTTTGGCACAACTCTATCACTACCAATTCTCCCGGATTAAATATCCTGATAGGAAGTGTATGTGTTCCAAGACCTCTTCCCAAAATCATAATAGAGTCTCCTTCTCTAAACTCTCCCCCATCATATTTAGGGAAAAGGCGTATCGCTGGTGAAACCACTCCCCCAAGTACCGGAAGTCTCATAAGTCCTCCATGCACATGGCCTGAAACCACCAGATCTGCCCCCCATGCGGCATAGCTCTTAAAATAATCCGGGTTATGTGCAATTAATAAAGAAACTTTATTCTTATCCGGCCTTCCAAGAATCTTTTCAAGATAAGCCCCCTCCATCTGCATTCCCTTGAATTTTCTGTAATATTCCCTGTCAATTTCCAGTCCGTAAATATCCATATTGAAATTCGGCAGACTTACCTTTTCATTGACCAAATGAATGACGCCTGCTGACTCAATCTTTTCTGAAAATTTCCGGTACATGTCTGAAAATTCCATGGGAAAAAGTCTGGTCCTATGCTCATGGTTTCCATTGCCGTAATAAACTGGATACTTTTCCGCCAACGCACATACCAGCTCTGCTGCTGTTTGGGTATCGCCCCCTGCTGTGGAAGTATACATATCCCCTGCAATTAAAACCATATCTGGCGCAATTTGATCAATTGCCTTAAGAAGTCTTATATTTCCCCTGCCAAAGGATTTATTGTGCAGATCAGAAAGGAGGAGAACTTTCACATCCTTCCTGATCTTTCCTTCTCTACATCTGTATTTTCTTACCACAAAGCGATTGCAGTCTAAAATCATTACGATAATAAAAAAAACTGCCAAAACCACAATCACGCCTAAAAACACTGCCAAATTTCTTTTCCTTTCCCGCCTGTAAATACACGTTTATCCTATTTAAAGCCTACAGAACAGCTTCCATACTTTGATCAGATAATCTTTATATCCTGCCTTGTCTATTGTTACATCTGCAAGAATGGACACACTTCCTATCCTCTGTCCATTCAACTTATAAACAGCTTCTCCTATGGCATCGCCCCGCTTAACAGGTGCCCTTACTTCCGCTGGCAGGGAAATTGTTTTTTCTATACTGCCAAGATCACTCCCTGCAATGTCCAGATACCGGAAAGGCTCCTTATATACAATAGGCAGCTCATCCAGCATTCCTCCCTTTACCGGAACACTTGGAAGCTGGTCTGCATTGGCATCCTCATACATTGCACTAACGCTATACCCATAATTCAATAGCGTCATAGCATCCTGAAATCTTGATTTATTCGTGGGAGAACCCATTACTACTGCAATCAGATCAATATTATCCTTGCTGGCAGTAGCCGAAAGGCAATATAGAGCCTTACTGGTAGATCCGGTCTTTAGTCCTGTTGTCCATTCATACATCTTAAGCAGCTTATTGGTACTGGATAAAGTGAAATTGCTTGTGCCCTGATTTGTCACATGGGTAATATCCTCCATC
>DKUR01000103.1 GCA_002490775.1 Lachnospiraceae bacterium UBA7199
GGGAACCATGTTTTCATGATGGCTTGATAATCACGAATCATGGATTCATCTTCAAAAAGTATTACATCAATCTCCCCGTTGAGAAGTTTTTTTTTAAATCTTCAAACTGCTGGCGGAATGCATCCTGCTTTTCTGGGTCAGCCTTGTCAAGTGTATAAGTTGGTCTGGTATAACTCAGTCCGAGCCTGTAAAAAAGATCCCTCATTCTGCGTTCTGAGAATTTTACCTGAAAACGTTCCTCCACTAGACGGCAGGCCAGTGGGGCTGTCCAGTTTGCAAAAATTCCCACACCGGCTTCTTCCGGAGTGCAAGTGGAAATGATATGGAAAAGTTCTTTTTCCTGCTCATCCGTTAAGAATTTAGTGCGACCTGGCTGTTTGCGGATGAGAAGGGCTTCCGCACCACCCTCCATGTAAAGGGATATGTATCCGGACACTGTCCTGAGCGGAATGTGGAGAACCTCAGAAACTTCACGGCGGGAATGTCCTTCCAGATAAAGCAGCACGGCATCATACCGTTTTTTTTGTTTAACGTTTTTTTCACTTCTGGAAAGTTGTATAAATTTTTCTATTTCATTGTTAACAGGTTGGTTATCCATTTGCTTTTCCTCCAAAATATTTATGAAGATAGTATATATTATTTAGAAGAAAATACAAGTGGATTTTAGTAATAATTAATCACCGTCTATATAGCAGAATACTGATCCATCTTTCTTTATTCATGTTGTCAGAGGAAAGAATCAATCCTTTCTGTGTGCGATAAGAGCCGATCAGTATCGGATCGCTTTTCACATTCAGAATATCAACTTCTCCATCTCCAGGAAGTCCCAGTTTATCCCTTTCGACTTCCATAATCAGACCATACCATTTTTGATTGTCTGTGTGGCGTAAGACAACATTTCAGTCATTCCACGGATATTCTGGTTCTGTGTTGTACTATTGTTTACACCAGCTAAATACTTCTTGTCGTGTCATTTTATTTATCCCATTACTTTGGCATCCATTTTACTCCAATATCATTGGATGGAAGATGCTTTGTCTTGTATACAAATGCTACGCTATATCTTGCTCTTGTTACCGCAACATAAAATTTAGAAAGGCTTTCATCTTTCATATCTTTGGATTTTCCAGATAACCAGTTTAACATTGGTTGTGTCGGATATATCAAGACCCTACTGAATGTAAGCCCTTTAGCTGAGCCAAAAGTCATCGTTTTAAATTGCGCATTCACCTTAGTTCTTTTATCATATCGTAGCTGAATGGGATTATATGTATCCATATATTCAGCAATATCATTCTCATGAACCCAGAATATCCCATCATGTTCTGTCGTTTTATGCATATCAGAATTACAAGATTTCATATTTGGATACATCTGATTTGCAAGGTCACATATAATTTGATTATTCCGATATGATACATTCAATGTAGAAGCATCAATCTCCATTCCATAAATATTGTCTTGTACGAAGTTCATTATTTTCCCACCAGAGTATTTTTTGTATTTCGTTTCATAGTGAGTTCTATATGTTGTTTGTCGAGGATCACCCACCAGTATCATCTGGCATCCAACTTCGTGTAATTTTTTTATTACTTCCAAATCATATCCAGCAAAGTCTTGTATTTCATCTATAAAGACGTATGAAAAGATTTTTCGCATTCTTTGAAATACGCATCCATTCGATAAGTTATCCAAGAGACAAGGTAATTTTGAAATCATATTAGAATATACATTTCCAGAAGCCGTAACATACTTCTTTTCATTTGAATCTTTGAGTCTCAATAGATTTTGATCTGCCTTATTTACCAAAAGCACTCCAGAAACTCTATTTTTTATGAGATAGCTTTGATATGGGCGTATGCCATGCTTAATCAGTAAAGAAAACCACGACATAATAGTTACATTTGCCGGAATACAACCATTTAATTCATAAAACTTATCTCTAATACTTTGCTCATTGGCATCTGTATATGTTGTTATCAAAACACTTTCTGAAATTTTCAAAGCTTGCTCAACAAGAAAGGTTGTTTTTCCGGCTCCTGCTGCTGCAATAATCAACCTACTCATTTTTGATTGCCCTCATTATGTATTCTGGATATTTAATCTTGGTAGTTGATTCAAAAATAGCTATTGCACAATCAGTTTTATGAGAGTGCATATATTTATGCATTTCATCATCCGTCTGATAGGTTGTTCCAAAAATATCATTTAGAAGTTTTCTTCCATTTTCCTTTAATATCTTCGGCTCTAAAGTATTGTAATTAAAATCTTTGTCAGACAGTTTTAGATTACCGGTATCTACTGTTTCATCAACACAAATGTGGATATAAGAAAGACCTTCGTATTCTTTATATTTCTTTTTTACAGCCTCAATATCACCATCATTATCTGTAACAACAGCAGTTTCTTTCTTTAGTACCTGTGCAATTTCCAAATAACGTTTAAACGTAACACCGCCTACAGTCATTACATCAATGCAATCCTGGATTGGCAGTCTACCATCATGTGTGTCCATATATGCTCTTTGGACAACCAGTTCATCAGAATCGCCTTCTACCAAAATTGCTTTTTTACATAGAATTAGTCTCAAAGTATCGTATCCTGCTACTTTTTTGAAAAATTCAAAAGTATCTTTCTTCAAATCTTTCATCGAACAGCAATTACTATCTGAAAGTAAAAGCAGATTCTCTAATCCAAGCTTATTTGCCACAAAACTACTATGCGTTGATGCAATAATTTGTTTGTCTGACGCAGCCTTTTGAATAACCACCATCAATTCGCTCAACCTTGAAAATGACAGGTGACTTTCTGGCTCCTCAATCAAAATAATGTTTGCTTTTTCTGCCTGTTTATGACTCAAAGCCAGCTGCGTCTTTATCACACATTGAGCTCCTTTTCCAGCATGTGCAAACGGTATTCCATCCACCTGAGTAACCAGACTTGACTCCCATGAATTTTGAACTCCTTGGTCAGCACTTAATGTTATTTTTCCATTCATCACTGTTGAAGCATCACTTATTTTTTTGTTAATAGTTTGGATGGCTTCGTTTTTAGAAAACTCATCAACCATATTTCTATGTGCCTGAGTTATCGCTGTTATGTCCTCTGGTTCCAGGAAATCTTTTACCACCCTGGAAATATAAACATCTGATCCGTTTTGGTATCTATAATTTGATGAATCAATCAGTACCGATTTCACTGGGATGAATTTCGGCATTTTCTCATCTCTGCTAAACGAGAACCACTTAGCTTCATAAAATTCAATAGGTAGGCTGGTTAGTTTTTGTAATTTGATCAAATTTTCATAATCAGCATTGAATTTTTCCGAAAACTCTATCGTAAATTTAATGCCTTCCTTGCCATCATTATTTTCCGAGTTTCCATTTCCTTCGTATTCTGGTATGGTACCACTCTTAAAATATATCTCAATCATTATTTGAGGTGGAGCAGTAGGATGACCAGATTCTACTGATTCAAGATATTCCTGAACAGTCTCACTATTAAACAAATATGCCGATAATTGATTACGAATACTGCGACCTGCATACATCCCGGTCAAAGCCACATGAATAGCTTCAAGAATGGTAGATTTTCCGGATTCGTTATCACCAACCAAAAGATTGATATTTTCGTTAAAGCTAATTTCAAATGGTTCTTTGAATTTCTTAAAATTTTGAATGATTACCTTCTCAATAGCCATTCATATCCTCCTAACTTATTTGCTTATTCTACCCCAACGCCTTAAACGCCGCATCTTCCGCACTCTGGTACGGAATCAGCTGAAATGCACTCATTCTATCAGTTGGAACACTTGCGAAATCCACAAACGAGGTACTCGGTATCAGAACCTTCTTTGTTCCACTGTCCAGGCATACCTGAAGCGTGTTTGCAAGTTCATCCACGTCAGGTCTTTCCGAACAATCTTACCGTCAAAGTTCTGGCGGAGCTTGTTCTTTATTTCTTCACGGGTGCTTTCACCTTCTGTAAATTGCTCCATCTTTCCATCCTCCTACGGTACTTAGCTAAAGAAATCAAACTCATCCACCGCAAAAGCGATGTCAATCTGGAATGGCTCACGCTGCGGCATCTGCAATCTCTGTTCGTCTGCAATGACCAGATAATAAGTAGCAGTATTGCTGTATTTCAGAGATTTCAGATTAAACTGGCAACGGAAAGTACGCTCTGCACCATTATCGCTTGTCTTATCTGCAATAATCTTCTGAACATCACTAATCTGCTTGCCATTTTCATCCGTAAAGTAAACCTGATAGGTAGTTGCTTCACGGTTGGCACCAACAGCATCCTTCTGATAGAAATTCAGAGAAAAAATCATATTACTGATTTTACGGTTTGCTGACAATAGATTAACCGTTACTGGCTTAGTATCATATTTCTGCTTATTACGTTTATACTCCATAGAATCGTTGCGGAGATAGTGATATTCGATGACCGGAACAACCATTTCCTGCAAGCTGATACCGCCATGAACAAAGTTCATTCCGCCGCCATTCATCTTAATACGAATGCTTTCTCTTGGTGCAAAACCGCCAAAGTCAGACTTCCCGTCCAGGAACTTCACAGGCAATAAGTAGTTTGGCTGTACGCCTTTTTGCATGATTGCATATCGTCTGCCATACTCCACACAGCGTTTCGCACTTTCTTTTTTAAGATCATTTATGTTTTCCCTGTCCACATTGTAAAACTCATTTTTTCCTACTTTGTCATCCTCAGTCAACGTGCTGTATGTATAAAGGAATCCATGGTCAGCTGTAATCAAAATATTCGTACCGCCAAATTCATTTACAATAATACGCACAAGGTTTTTCAGCTCTGAAATAGCTTTATCACAAGCGGCAAAAACAGCGGTATCAGAAGTGTGGCTTGCTTCATCAATGGTATCATGATAGATGTAAACTACATCCATTCCTTTCACCAATGCACTTCGTTCTGCCCGCTTCATGGCGATAATGTCATTATATTTCAATGCTACACTCGCCGGATCTTCTGATTTCAGAACCTTATCACGATAGCCGCTTGCCGTAGACTGCCCATCTGCCAGCACAGTCAAAATATCGTTCCGAAGTTCTACCGTCAGTTCCTTATGTGGAAGCAGTGCTGCCATACCAAACTTTGTGATAGAAGGGAAGATACTCTGCATACTGCTGAGAGAAACCTTACTCTGTGTTTCTCTGCGAAGCTGATCTGCCATCATTGCCGCCACTTCATAACGCATAGCATCCGAAATAATCACAAATACCTTGGTATCTGAAGTTCTGATGCGAGAACAATAAAATTCTTCCTGTTGCGGTACTTTCAGAACCTTGCCATAGGTTGCCAGTTCGTCTGCACACACATCCGACCAGTTGTTACCCAGTTCACCTAAGAACCAGTGAGTATAAAGTCCTTCCACTTTATCAACAACGTGCTTGAACAGATCGTCCAGCAGAATATTGGAAGTCTCCAGGCTTTTTTGGAAACTCAGGTGGAACAAACGGTAGTAAGTGTCCATCTGATAATAGCTTTCGGTGTATTCCTTCCAGATGCCCTTTGCTTCTGCGGTATGGAATCCGGCAGAGTGTTCCTTGAAGAAGCTCTGCATATTTGCAACCTGCAAAATACCGTCATAAAAATTCTCAAATGGCTCATACCATGCACAGGTTCTACGTTTCTCCACGGTTGAAGTAATGGTATCCACATCAATGATATGGTCGCTGATTTCGGTCATCAGCTTTGTCAAAATCACTTCGTTGATACACGGGAAGCACTCTGTACCAACCAGATCGTCAATCGTCAGTTTTTCAAACCGCTGATGCAGACGTACTTCATCTTCCACATATCTTGCCACATCATAAAGCTGCTGAATATTTTTGCTATGAAGCCATTCCGAAATGAAATCGTAGCAATACGCCTGGTGTGGCATAGAAATAAATCCGTCAAATCCGGCAAGATATTCCTGCCGCATAGTACGAGTAACAGCGGTCAACAGTAAATGAATTGCCAGCCGTCCAAGATCAGGTTCTTCCTCAGCAAAGCCACATCCCTGGTGAATCATTGCCCAGAACGCACCATCTGCATGATACTTTACGAAATCCTGATAAACTGCATTGTGATTCAAATCAAGTCCTGCACGGAACACACTGCGTAAAATCTGGTTCGGCTGTGCGTCTTTCAATCCGCAGATTGTTGCCATAACAGCCATATGCAACTGTGCCGGAGTTGCTGGAACTTTATTCTGAGTGCTGATTTTCAAACGACGGTCTTTCGCATTGAAATAGGCACGATAATTTTTCACCTGCTTTCTCATGGCTGGATTCGATGCAAGTCCCATTTCATCCATCCAAATAGAAATCAAATCTGCCCGGAACTCCTCACTGTAAAGCTCTATATCTAAAAGCCAGTTATCATCTGGGCGGTTGTACGCCAGCGGACTGTAAACCAGATAGTTTGTGGTCAAATCGTCTACTGAAAGCAGCTTCTTCACAGAAAATGCGTTGTTTCCAGTCAGTGCAACCACCTTTGCATTTTCAAGAACCACCTCGTCCAACTTGTCCTCAAATTCTTTATCTTCATCGTACCAGAAGATGATACGACGCTGATAAAATTCTGGCAAAGGGGCAGCAAACCGCCAGTTCAAGTCTTGTATTACTTTGTCGGTATCCATCCTCTATCTACCTTCCTTTCCTTTTTCTTTTTCCGGCACCTTTCCAGCACTTTAGGGCGGTATGAACGCCAATAAACTTCCCCGGTGCAAGCACTCAAACGCCACAAGGGCGTTTGCCTCCTGCTTCGCAGGAGCGGGGTATTCGCCCCATAGGCGCGAACTTAAGCGAAAATTGCATAAAAATCTAATAAAATCAAGAGAAAGGTAAAATTTTACATTTTTATTGTCTTGAAAAGATATCCTTTAAAATATCTACTTTTGCGTCCTATTAAAGAAGTATCCAGAAATTTACAATTTTTATTTTACCTTAAATTTTGGGTATTTTTTCTATACTTTTGTCTTAAGTTCGCACCTATGGG
>DKUR01000066.1:0-29613 GCA_002490775.1 Lachnospiraceae bacterium UBA7199
ATAGAAAAATTCATATTCTACGAAAAGCAAAGAAAAGATATTTCACTTGCATATTTTTATAAAATTATAAATCTGATTAAAAGATTTTATGATTTTTTAATAAGGGAAAACATGACAATACATAACCCTGTTAAAAAGAGCGCGAAAATGATAACTATACAGAAAGTAAAACAAAGCAAGAATAAAAAAGTTTCAACGAATTACATAACAGATGAGCAGATAGATAAAGCAAAAAACGAACTTCCCGATTTTCTTAAAATGTATATGATGTTTTCTATGTCTACAGGTGCTAAAAGTGAAGAAATAAGAAATTTGAAATGGAATCAAATTAATTCTGTTGAACGAATAGCAAAAATCGATGATTCAATATTGTATTTCAGTGAAGAAGTATCAGATTTACTAAAAAAGGAACGCAAGTATAGAGAAGATAATAATATGGATGATCGAGGATATGTATTTAGAAGTCATGTAAAACATAATTTTGGAAAAGATACGCCAATAGGGATAAATACATTGAGTATTTGGTGCAAACAGATAGGGGAAATTATAAACATACCCAATTTGAGACATTTAGATTTTAGGCATTCTACAATTAAGAAACTTATTTCCGCAACTGGTAGTGTCGGCATGACAAGTATTTTAGCGAATTATCCTCGGCTTACTGTAAACGCAAGAAAATTTATTGAAGAAAGTAATAATAATGATTTATTGAGCAAATATAAAGATATTTGTGAAATATAAATAAAACATGGAGGAAAAACATTGAACAGAAAATTAGAGAAGTTAGAAGGTAAATATTGGAAAATTAGTAAGGTTATAGGTGTACTATTTACCATTATCAATTATCAGATGTGGACAAGTCCATTTAATATTGTTATTGCAATATTGCTGATTATTGGTGTATCAGTCGGTGCTTTTGTAGCGATCAATTTGATTGATTTATGCGTTGGTATGGTAATAGGTATCGTAAAGCACATTGACCGAAAAATCAAAGACAGAAGATTATTAAAAGGATTTTGTGAGACTGGAACTATTGAAGAAAATGAATAACAGGAGGAAAAAGATATGGTAGACGTTAGAGATTATCGAGACTTATTAGAAATGGAAGAAATGGTTGGTGTTGCCCAAGAAAAGATTGTTGAGGCATTGGAAACAAAGGCAGTACAGCTTGAGTACAATGAAGCGTACAGATGGGCGAGAGTAAATGGAAGACCTGATTGTAAGTATACATTACTATTTCATAAAGATTGTGCTATTCCATTAAGAGAGTATTTTGATAAGCAGAAACAGAATGATGCAACTGAATAAAGAAAAAGTAATCAAAGATGGCGAAAATTTATTTGCAGTATTTTGTGTGTTGGGTAGCGTGGTATATGTCAAACGAGTGTTTGATGTAAACAGTAGCCCCGCCTATAAACTGGAAGAAGTATTAAAATACTATTGGAAGATAGAAATTATGGAGAAATAATATTTGTAGAGTAACTTGTTAATCTTGTCGTGGTAAGGGCATGGTTATTTAATCGTGTCCTTCCTATGTTTGAGTGATGAAATTTGAAAAGTGAATATTGAACATTGAATGTTATAAACATTTTAATATAGGTAAAAAAGAAAATATTTATGAAATTTTATAACAAAGGAGCGATGTATTGTTGAATAATGTAGTGACATCAGGAGTACCAATATGGGAAAAAATTAATTTGACAGTCAAAGAAGCTGCTGAATATAGCAATATAGGAATTAATAAGATTGATAATATGCTGAACAATCCTATGTGTACATTTGTTCTCCATGTAGGTAAGAAAAGATTGGTAAAACGTAAAGAATTTGAAAAGTATTTAGAGAAGAACATTGAAATATAAAGTTGAAATAAGAGACTGGATGTGGTAAGATTATATACTGTGTCAGACTCTTTTATTCTATAAAGGAGTTGATAAATATGGGTAAAGACCTTAAAGGAAAGGAATTAGGCACTGGAATTGTCCAAAGAAAAGACGGTAAGTATGCGGCAAGATTTGTAGGCAAAACTAAAAAAAGGACAGAAAAGCATTTTGACAAGGTTTCAGAAGCAAAAAAATGGTTAGCAGAAGCGAAATATGAAGATGAACATAGCAATATCGGGGCATCTTCAAGAATGACGGTGAATGCATGGTTTGATTTTTGGTTGCATGAGATTAAGGAAAAAACTACACGCCCTAATACGGTAAGAAATTACCGTGAAAGATATGAGCATAACATCCGAGATGTGATTGGAAACATGATTATATCAGAGGTAAAGCCGATGCACTGTCAAAAGGTGTTAAATCTTATGGAAGACAGTTACAAGGGTTCTACGATTGAGCAATGCAGAATCACTATGGCGAGTATGTTCTTCTATGCACAGGAAAATCAGATCATACCAATAAGCCCAGTTGTAAAATCAGTTAAAACGCCTAAAAAGATTGAGAAGAAGGTTAGATTCCTTACTTTAGAGGAACAGGACAAATTCTTAAAGGCAGCAGAGGGGACAAGCAATTATTATCAGTTTGTTTTGATTTTACAGACAGGATTACGGACAGGCGAAATGATTGGGTTAAAATGGGAAGACATAGACTTCGGAAAAAGAACAATCAGCGTCAAACGAACAATGGAATTTCGCTATGGCGATCAGGAGTTTCGCATTGGAGAACCGAAAAGCAAAGCTGGCTACCGAACAATTCCAATGACACAAACTGCTTATGATATTTTGAAAGCAAAGGAAAAGGAAAGACATACAATAAAAGTATTGGATTTTAGATACAAAGATTTTGTGTTTATCAATAGAAAGGGTATGCCTACGAAAAATTCTACCTATGATTCTGCAATATACAAGATTGTGGATAAAGCGGGTATTCCCAGATTTTCAATGCATACATTAAGACATACCTTTGCTACAAGAGCGATAGAAGCAGGAATGAAACCTAAAACCCTTCAGGAAATACTTGGTCATGCAAATATAGGTGTCACAATGAACCTGTATGTACATATAACCGAGGATGAGAAAGAAAAAGAAATTAAGAAGTTTGAACAGGCATTCAAGATTGGCTGATGGTGCGGAAATGGTGCGGAGGTCAACTTAAAAATGCTTGAAACCCTTGAAAATAAAGGAGATGTGAGGATATTATGAAATTAGGCATCGTAGGTCTGCCCAACGTGGGCAAAAGCACTTTATTTAATTCACTTACAAAGGCAGGAGCAGAATCTGCCAACTATCCCTTTTGTACAATAGATCCCAATGTGGGTGTGGTAGCGGTTCCCGACGAGAGGCTAAAGCTTTTAGGGGATATGTACCACTCCAAAAAAGTCACACCGGCAGTAATTGAATTTGTAGACATTGCCGGACTGGTAAAGGGAGCGTCCAAAGGCGAGGGACTTGGGAACCAGTTTCTCAGCAATATCAGAGAGGTGGATGCGGTGGTACATGTGGTGCGCTGCTTTGAAGACAGCAACGTGGTGCATGTAGATGGAACCATAGATCCTTTGCGGGATATTGAGACGATTAATTTAGAACTTATTTTTTCTGATATTGAAATTTTGGAGCGCAGGATTGCCAAGACAGGCAAGGCGGCAAGAATGGACAAGTCCCTTGCAAAGGAGGCTGCGCTTTTAGAGGCGCTTAAGGCCCATTTAGAGGAAGGAAAGCTTGCAAGAAGCTATGTGACAGAGGATGAGGACGAACTTGCACTTCTTAATTCCTATAACCTTCTGACCTATAAGCCGGTTATTTTTGCGGCAAATGTGGGAGAAGAGGATTTAGCAAATGATGGAGATGACAATGAAGGCGTAAGAAAGGTGAGAAGCTTTGCGGCGCAGACCGGCAGTGAGGTGTTTGTGATCTGTGCCCAGATCGAGCAGGAAATATCAGAACTGGACGAGGAAGAAAAGGCAATGTTTCTGGATGATTTGGGTTTGGAGGAATCAGGGCTTGAAAAACTGATTAAAGCCAGCTATCGTCTGCTTGGACTTCACAGCTTTTTGACAGCAGGCGAGGATGAAACCAGGGCATGGACAATTAAGGTTGGAACAAAAGCGCCTCAGGCAGCAGGAAAGATACATACCGATTTTGAAAGAGGATTTATCAAGGCTGAAGTGGTTAACTATAAAGACTTGCTGGAGCAGGGTTCCTTAGCAGCGGCAAGAGAAAAAGGACTGGTCGGTATGGAAGGCAAGGAATATGTGGTGAAGGACGGAGATGTGATTCTGTTCCGTTTTAATGTATAAGATTTAACGAGCAAAACGATATAAAATATAGATATCGGATCTTGTACAGACAGAAAGAAAGGCAGGATAGCTGAATGGATTTGATGGATATTTCCTTTCCCAATATGGGAATTTATCTGGAAAATGTACCAAAAAGTTTTACTATATTTGGTTTTGAAATTGCGCTATATGGAGTAATCATAGGAACCGGAGTGCTTGCCGGAATATTAATTGCGGCATGGCAGGCGAAAAGGACAGGACAGGATTCGGATTTGTACTGGGATTTTGCAATCTATGCAGTTATTTTTTCTATTATTGGTGCAAGGCTTTATTATGTGATATTCGAGTGGGATTTGTATAAAGATGATCTTCTCAGTATTTTTAATCTCCGTCAGGGTGGCCTTGCCATTTATGGCGGTGTGATTGCGGCATTTACTACGTTGTTTATTTACGCAAAGGTGAAAAAGCAGAATGCATTCCTGATGGCGGATACCGGCGTGATTGGACTGATTCTTGGACAGGTAATTGGAAGGTGGGGGAATTTTACCAACAGGGAAGTGTTTGGAGAATACACCAATAATATCTTTGCTATGCGGCTTCCTATCCAGGCTGTACGCGCCGCTGATATTTCAGAGTCAATTGCAGCCCATATTACAGAGGGAGTGAACTATATACAGGTACATCCTACATTTCTTTATGAAAGTTTATGGAATTTATGCCTTTTAATTTTGGCATTGGTTTATTGGAAACATAAAAAGTTCGAAGGAGAGATCGCTTTATTGTATTTAGGCGGTTATGGGCTTGGAAGAGCATGGATTGAAGGAATCAGAACCGATCAGCTTTTTATTCCGGGAACACAGCTTCCGGTTTCACAGGTTCTTGCAGTCATATTGTTTGTGGGAGCTGCTATCTGTGATATGGTAGTTAGATTTAGGATGTCTGGAAAAAATACTGAAAAAAAGTTTTCATAGTACTTTTTTCCTCTGTAACAATATATGGAGAAATAACAATATAAGAATACCAGATATAGGGAATTTATAGGAAAACATAGTGTTTATGCGCCTTGCAGGAAACTGCAGGGCATTTTTTTTGCTTGCACTTACCCTTTTTTTAGAGTAGAATGGATATAAAAGTGGTGGAAAGTGGTAGAGAGTGATATAAATGTGGGGAAAAGTGGTATCATCAACCTAAAACTTTCTGTGGCAGACTACTTCACACTTTTTAATAAAGGCAGGATCGGGAGCAGGTGAGTGCATATGTTTATGGGAGAGTATAACCATACAATAGATGCCAAGGGCAGACTGATCATTCCTTCCAAATTTCGTGAAGTATTAGGCGATGAATTTGTGGTAACAAAAGGGATGGATGGCTGTCTGTTTGTGTTTGACGATCCTGAGTGGCAGGCTTTTGAAGAAAAATTACGTTCTTTACCCATGATAGATAAGGAAGCAAGACAGTTTACACGTTTTTTCCTGGCAGGTGCCGCCAGTGTAGAAGTGGACAAGCAGGGAAGAATCCTTTTGCCGGCAGTTCTTCGGGAGTTTGCAGGAATCACAAAGGATGCAGTTTTAGTGGGTGTGGGAAGCAGAGTTGAGATCTGGAGCAGGGATCGATGGGAAGGCACTGTTACCTATCAGGATATGGAAGAAATTTCCAGACATATGATTGAACTGGGAATTGGAATTTGACAGCAGCAGTTCATCTGTGAACAAAGCTGTGATATATGGTAAGGAGCAGAAATGGCATTTTCACACACATCTGTTTTGCTTGAAGAGACAATTGAAGGATTAAAAATAAAGCCCCAGGGAACCTATGTGGATGGAACCTTAGGCGGCGGCGGCCATTCCTGTGAAATTGCCAAAAGGTTAGAAAATGGCGGCAGGCTGATCGGAATTGATCAGGATGAGGCTGCCATCATAGCCGCAGGAGAGCGTCTGAAAGAATTTGAGGATAAAGTCACAATCGTAAGGAGCAATTATAGAAATACTAAAGCGGTTCTGTCTGAAATGGGAATTACTAAAATAGACGGGATGATGCTGGATCTGGGGGTATCCTCCTACCAGTTAGATACGAAGGAAAGAGGTTTTTCGTACCGGTTTGATACGCCCCTTGATATGAGAATGGATCTGCGGCAAAGTTTTTCTGCAAAAGAGATAGTCAACGAATATGATGAAATGCAGTTATTTCGGGTGATTCGTGATTATGGAGAAGATAAATTTGCTAAAAATATAGCCCGACATATTGTAATGGCAAGGCAGAAAAAGCAGATAGAAACTACAGGAGAATTAAATGAAATCATAAAAGCGGCAATTCCGGCAAAGATGCGCGCAGAAGGAGGACACCCTTCTAAGCGTACCTTTCAGGCCATAAGGATTGAATGCAATCGGGAACTTGAAGTTTTGAAAGAATCTCTGGAAGAACTGATAGATATTTTAAATCCCGGTGGAAGATTATGTGTAATAACCTTTCATTCTTTAGAGGATCGGATTGTAAAGACTGCTTTTAAAAATGCAGCAAACCCATGTACATGCCCTCCCAGCTTTCCGGTATGTGTTTGTGGAAAGGTAAGTAAGGGCAGAGTGATAACGGGAAAGCCGATTTTACCGGGAGAAGAGGAACTAAGGGAAAACTCAAGATCTAAAAGCGCAAAGCTTAGAATTTTTGAGAGAGAATGAAAAATTAACAGTTCAGGAGATTTAAGTTATGGCAGTGAATGAAAGAGAGAGGAGAAAAACTGCATATAGAAACAGTGTTTATGTGCAGGGGAATACTGCCAGAAGATTACAGGCGGTGCCTGATATACAAAAGACACCTGTTAAAAAAATAAGTAATAGAACCCGTAAAAACAGGGAAAAGGCGCTGCATATGAATGTGGGCTCTGTGCTGTTCATGGCAGTAGCAATGGTGGTGGCAGGACTGATTCTTACATGGTACTTAACACTACAGTCTGATATCACTAACAGCATTAAAAATATTTCCAAGCTGGAAAGCCAGCTCAATTATATGCGTCTTACAAATGATGAGAATTACAGCAGAATAACCAGCAGTGTAAATCTTGAAGAAGTAAGACGGATTGCGATTCAGGAACTGGGTATGCGCTATGCGGAGGAGGGGCAGATCATATCGTTTAATGGTGAAGGAAGCGATTATGTGAGACAAACAGGTGACATACCGGATTAAAGAAGGTGCAGATTTGGAGAACAGAAAGAACCAAAATAAATTCACAATTAAAATGCAAAAGAAGCTGGTAGTATTATTTTTTTTAATACTACTGGCTTTTGTGGGGTTATCCTATCGATTGATTACTATTACAAGGGATAATGGCGAGCAATATAAAAAACAGGTGTTATCCCAGCAAAGATACGATAGCACTACAATTCCCTATAAGCGGGGCTCTATATTGGATGCAAATGGAAGTATTTTAGCTTCCAGTGAAAAAGTCTATAATGTTATCCTGGATGCTGTTGCCATATCGGAAAAGGAAGATTATTTAGAGCCCACCTTAAATGCACTTAGAAGTCAGTTTGGAATTGATACTGCCGGCGTACGTGAATATATAGAGGCAAATAAGGATTATTCCCGCTATTATGTACTGGCAAGACGATTGGAATATGAACAGATAGAAGCTTTTAGAGAATTACAAAATGAGGAAGACTCTTTAATTAAAGGAATTTGGTTTGAGGAAGAATATAAAAGAGTTTATCCTGGAAATACCCTTGCCAGCGATGTGATAGGGTTTACTACCAGCGATAATGTGGGATCTTATGGGCTGGAGGAATACTATAACGATATTTTATCCGGGACGCCGGGGAGAGAGTATGGATATTTAAATGATGACTCTAACTTGGAAAGAACTACCATACCGGCAGAAGATGGCAATTCTATTGTAACTACGATCGATATTAATATTCAGAGTATTGTTGAAAAGTATCTAAAAAAATTTGATGAGGAATACAGAGATAATGCCCATGAGGGAAATGGTGCAAATAATATCGGATGCATTATCATGAGAGTAAATACAGGTGAAATTCTTGCTATGGCAAGCTACCCCAATTATGACTTGAATGATACCAGAAATACGGATGCGTTAATTGGTATGCCGATTTTGGATGAAGAAAACAAGCGTACTGGGGAATATATCAATGAAGGGAATATCGATACCATAACAGAAGATCCTGATGTGTTTTACCGGCATTTGAATGCATTATGGAAAAATTTCTGTATCAATGATACCTATGAGCCAGGTTCTGTATCAAAACCCTTTACAGTAGCAGCCGCAATTGAGAGTGGAAGTATAACCGGAAATGAAAGTTATACCTGTAATGGAATGCTTTCCATAGGCGGCCATGACATTAGCTGCCACAATACCTGGGGGGATGGCACATTAACGGTATCGGAAGGGATAGAGCGTTCCTGTAATGTGGTTTTAATGAATGTAGCAAATGCAACAGGAAAAGAGACTTACATTGAGTTCCAGCATATTTTTAATCTTGGGCTTAAAACAAATATCGACTTAGCCGGGGAAGCCAGAACGGCCAACCTCGTTTATGATCAAAGCAATATGGGGCCCACAGAGCTTGCAACTAACAGTTTTGGACAAGGGTACAATGCTACTATGATTCAAATGATGGCAGGCTTTTGTTCGCTGATCAATGGAGGGTATTATTATGAGCCTCATTTGGTAAGCAAGATCATAAGTCCTACAGGAGCTACGGTACAAAACATTGAGCCAAGAATTTTAAAACAGACCATATCCGAAGTGACCTCAGCAAGAATCCGTGAAATGTGCAATCTGGTAGTAACGGGAGAAAAAGGAACAGGGAAAACTGCAAGGCCGGCAGGTTATATGATTGGCGGCAAGACTGGGACTGCTGAGACACTGCCCCGGGGAAATAAAGAGTATGTTGTATCTTTCATGGGATATGCACCGGCAGATAATCCGGAAATTGCAATTTATGTAGTAGTGGATAGGCCCAATGTACCAGGAAATATAATGGATGATGCCAAATTTGCTACAAAGATTGTTAGAAATGTTCTCACCGAGGTGCTTCCTTACATGGGAATATTTATGACAGAAGAGCTTTCAGAAAAAGAAATAGAAGAACTGGAAGCTCTGCAGATAGAAATTATGACGCCTGTTATATCTGAGGAGGAAGGTACGGCTCCAGAGGGGGAAGAAGGAGCAGAAAACGGAAGCGGCCAAAGTGGAGAAGGGCAGGGAGAAAATCCTGAAGGCGCCGAAGGCGAAGGAGAGACGGAACAACATAGAGAAGTGTGGAAGGATTTCCCTATTGATCCTGTTACCGGATATGCAGTAGATCCAGAGACGGGGAATTACGTGGATCCTGTTACTGGTGCAGTATTAGGGGGAAGTTATCAGTCAGGAGTACAGTCCCCAACATCATCTTCATCACCGAACCCTGATGCTGCAGGAGAGGCTTCACCTTCGCCATAAAATTAATGTATTTGTTTCAATAATTCGTGCAGCAGAATCGGGAAATAAATAAAATAAGCAAGAATAACCTCATAGAAGCGGTAATAAATTATAATAATACCTTTTCTATGAGGTTTTTATGATAAAAAATAAAACCTGGAACAGAAAAAAGATCGTTACGGTATTTTTTATCTGTGTTGCAATTTTTATGGTGCTTACCGGAAGACTGATCTATCTCATGGTGTTTCAGTCGGAATATTATACGGAAAAGGCCCAGCAGCTTCATGAAAGAGAAAGAAGTATAAAAGCAGCAAGAGGAAGGATATTGGATGCAAATGGAACAGTGATTGCAGATAATAAGACAGTATGTACCATTTCCGTTATCCATAATCAAATTAAGGAGCCGGACAAAATTGTGGAGGTTTTAAGCAGGGAACTGGGGCTTTCCGAGGAATATGTACGGGGCAGGGTGGAAAAGTATTCTGCAATTGAAAGAATTAAAAGCAATGTAGATAAAGAAATTGGAGATGCAATTAGAGCTTATAATCTGGAAGGCGTTAAAGTAGATGAGGATTATAAACGCTATTATCCTTACGGATCTCTTGCATCCAAGGTGCTTGGTTTTACTGGAGGAGATAACCAGGGAATTATCGGCCTGGAAGTGAAATACGAGGAGTATTTAAAAGGAACGGAAGGAACCATCCTTACGGTGACAGATGCCAGGGGGGTTGAGATTGATGAAGCTGGCGAACAGAGAATAGAGCCTATTGCTGGAAATGATCTTTATTTAAGCCTTGATATGAATATCCAAAGCTATGCCACGCAGTTAGCAAAACAGGTAATGGAAACCAAGCAGGCAGAAAGAGTATCCATTCTTGTTATGAATCCCCAAAATGGAGAAATCATGGCAATGGTGGATGTGCCGGAATTTGATTTAAATCATCCTTATGAACTGCCGGAAGGAACAAATACGGAGGGCTTAAGTGATGAGGCAAAACAGGAATTATTGAATCAGATGTGGCGGAATGGCTGCATCAGCGATACCTATGAACCGGGATCGACTTTTAAGATCGTTACAGCGGCAGCTGGGCTGGAAAGTGGTGTGGTGACTTGTGAGGACCAGTTTTCCTGCCCAGGGTATATCATGGTGGAGGATCGAAGAATCCGATGTCACAAAACCACTGGACATGGCAGTGAAAATTTTGTGCAGGCCACTATGAATAGCTGTAAGCTGGTGTTTACAAAAATGTTGTTATTCTATCCAAGAATTGCCTTATCATTGGCAAATTCTTCTCCGCTGGCCTCTTCAAATTTATGAAGCAGATCCTCTACGGTCAGTTTTTTCTTTTCTTCGCCTCTGATATCCAGAATGATTTTTCCATCCATCAGCATAATAAGACGATTTCCGTGGGTAATGGCATCCTTCATATTGTGGGTGATCATTAAAGTGGTCAGGTGATCTTTGTTCACAATATATTCTGTGGTTTCCAAAACCTTTGCGGCAGTTTTGGGATCTAAAGCAGCAGTGTGTTCGTCTAAAAGCAGCAGTTTCGGTTTTTGAAGGGTTGCCATAAGAAGGGTAAGGGCCTGACGCTGTCCGCCGGATAAAAGTCCTACCTTTGAGGTCAAACGTTCCTCAAGCCCCAGGCCAAGGATTTTTAAAAGTTCTTTATATTCTTCCCGTTCTTTTTTTGTAATACCGGGACGGAGAAAACGGGTGTGGCCGCGGCGCTTTGCCAGGGCAAGGTTTTCTTCAATCCCCATAGTTGCGGCAGTTCCGGTCATGGGATCCTGAAAAACCCGTCCAAGGAACTTGGCGCGTTTGTGCTCCGGAAGCTTGGTCACGTCAATGCCATCAATTAGAATTTGTCCGGCATCCACTGGCCATACGCCAGCAATTGCATTCATCATAGTAGATTTTCCTGCGCCATTTCCGCCAATCACAGTAACAAAATCACCATTTTCAAGAGTCAGGGAGAAATTATCCAGGGCAAGTTTTTCATTTACAGTGCCGGGATTAAATACTTTCGTTACATTTTTAAGTTCAAGCATTGTTATTACCTCCCTTCTTTAAGGCAGATTTGCTGAAGTATTTGTTCTTCCAAAAAGGAATTGCAAGGAATACAGCAACAATCAGTGCAGATAACAGTTTAAGGCTGTCAGTGTCAACGATTTGCAGCCAGATAACAATCTGAAGAACAATATAATAAATAATGGAGCCAAGTACCACACCGATAAGCTTAAAGCCAAAGTTTTTGAAAATTTTTCCAAATACAGCTTCGCCGATAATCACTGCGGCAAGGCCGATTACAATAGCGCCGCGTCCCATATTAATATCGGAAAAACCCTGATATTGGGCAAGTAATGCGCCGGAAAGGCCTACCAGTCCGTTGGAGATCATAAGCCCCAGCACCTTGGATTTATTCGTGTTGATTCCCTGTGCTCTGGCCATATTTCCATTACAGCCGGTGGCACGGAGGGCACAGCCTAATTCAGTTCCAAAAAACCAGTAAAGCACTAAAACTAAAATAAGAATGGTGAGGGCAACTACAAAAATAGGATTTTTGTAAAACACAACCCCTTTAATATATCGCAATGAAACCAAAAGGTCATATTTGTCTACGTTAATTGCCTGATTTGCTTTCCCCATGATTTTAAGATTAACGGAGTAAAGGCCAAGCTGAGAGAGGATACCTGCCAAAATTGCAGGAATTCCCATGAACGTGTGAAAAAGTCCGGTTACCAGTCCGGTAAGCATACCCGCTAAGGTTGCAGCGATCATAGCAATGAAAACATTGTGACCGGAAAGCATCATCATGATGCAGACTGCACCACCGGTACAAAGGGAGCCGTCAACGGTCAGATCTGCAATATCTAAAACACGATAAGTAATGTAAATGCCGATAGCAGTAATTCCCCAGATCAAGCCTTGAGAAAATACGCCAGGCATTGCATTCAGTAAATTAAAGATGTTCATTGATTTCCTCCAGAATATATAAATAAAAACAACGGATGAAAAGCAGCGAGAGAATCAATTCTCCCGCTGACTTTTCATAAAATAGTGATCATTATTTATTCTTCCTATTCTTCGGTTGCAATTGCTTCATAACCCTCAGGAACAGTGATATTTAATGCTTCACAGTTTGCAGCCTGATATTTCTTTGTAAAGTTGGGGGCATATTCAATAGGCATTGTAGAAATGTCTGCACCCTCAGCCAGAATTTTTGCTGCCATCTTACCAGTAGCAATACCAAGATCGTAATAGCTGATTGACAAGGTAGCCACACCGCAGCCTGCACAGATGCCTTCTTCACCGGCAACTACCGGTATACCGGCAGGAATGCAAACATTGCTGATCAGTTCTGCATTAGAAGCGGCTGTGTTATCAGTAGGAACGTAAATAACATCAACTGCATTTGTTGCATTGGTTACAACCGAAGTAATGTCGTTGGAATCAGAAAATGCATAATATTCGCAGCTATAGCCCTTTTCTTCAAGGAAAGCCTTGATGGTGTCTACCTGATACTGAGAATTTGCTTCTGCGGAACAGTATAATAAACCAACATTTTTTGCATCAGGGAATAATTCCTGCAGCATATCTGCCTGTCCGTCAAGAGGAGCAAGGTCAGAGGTACCGGAAACATTTCCGCCTACCGTACCGTCAAATCCGTCAATTCCAAGAGCCACGCCATATTCGGTTACAGAGGTTCCGAGGATTGGAATTTCATTAGTTCCTGCCACAGCAGCCTGAAGAGCAGGAGTTGCATTTGCAAGGATCAAATCTACGTTGCTGGAAACAAAGCTGTTGATAATGGTAGAGCAGGTATTGGAATCCCCTTGTGCGTTCTGCACATCAAAGGTAACTTTGTCACCAAGTGCATCTGTCAAAGCATCCATAAATCCCTGGGTAGCAGCATCTAATGCATCATGCTGTACCAACTGGCAGATGCCTACAACATATGTTTCGCCATCTCCGCCAGCAGTTTCACTTTCTGCGGCAGAGCTTTCTGTGTCAGCAGCATTTGCGGCCTCCTGACTGTTTTCCGTACTTTCGGCAGTATTTGGTGTATTCGCATTTTTGCCACAGGCTGTAAGGCTGCCTACCATAGCTACGGTCATAAGTAATGCAAGTAATTTTTTCATAATGGTTCCTCCCATAAAGTATTACAGTAAATAATTCACTGCGTATCAGATTATACTAGTTTAAAGCGCTAAAGTCAACCTGTTTCTTAAAAAAGTTAGAGGCCGGATGTTTTGTGAATGAGCAGAAGGTCGAATTACATATATTTAATTAAAACTATAGGGAATCGTCATTATGGATTTATTAATTGAAAAATTAAATATGGAGGGAAAAAGAAAGGAAATTCTGGAAAATGCAGTGAAGCTGCTGGAACAATCCGGATGTATCACAAGGGAAGAGAAGGTTTGTATGCTGCATATGGTATGGCGGGAAGAAGGTTGAGCAAAAGTGGAAAGAGTCGGAATTTATAACAGGTGCAGTACAGAGGAAGAAAGTCAGAGAAGTGCTCTGGCGGCACAGGCGGCGGAAAGCAGGGAAATTGCAGAAAAAAAGGGCTGGCGGGTGACCGCACAATACATAGAATCGGAAACAGGAACGGTGGCATATAAGCGGAATGAGTATCAAAGGCTTTTGGCGGATATGGAGGACGATAAGTTTGACATTGTGATGATCAAATCTATTGACAGGCTCATGCGCTCTGCTAAGGATTGGTACTTCTTTTTAAGCAGGCTGACGGAAAACAATTTAAAGCTATACATATATATAGAAGGAAAATTTTATACGCCTGACGATAATTTGATTTCCGGTATCAAGGCGATTCTGGCGGAAGATTTCAGCAGGGAGCTTTCAAAAAAAATAAAAAACGCCCATAAGAGAAGGCAGGAAAAGAAAAGCGGGTTTAATATCACCTGCGAAATGTTTGGATGGAATAAAATAAAAAAGGATGTCTATGAAATCAATGAAGAGGAAGCGGCATACTACAGGACTGCTTTCCGGCTGGCAAAAGAGGGAAAAGGATTTTATACCATAAGCAACAGGTTATACGATTTAGGGGCCAGGAGCAGAAACGGAGGAAAAATTTCACAGGTTCAGTGGAGAAAAATGCTGTATACAAAAAGGGCCAGTGGGACGATGGTCTTAAACACCCGGTCCTATAATTTTGATACCAAAAAATATGAGAAGCTGCCGGAAAAGGACTGGATTGTAATAGAAAATGCACTGCCTCCCATTGTTACAAAAAAATACCAGGAGGAGGTTTTAAAGGTGCTGGACCAAAGAAGCGGCTGTAGGAATGGCAGATACGACGGCCAGCAGATACTATGCAATACAGGTAAATATGAATTGTCCCACAAGATTATTTGTGGAGGATGTGGTGGATATTATTACCGGATAGGGAAAAAGACAAAGGCGGGAAAAGATACGGTGTGGAAATGCTCTACCTGTTTAAAAAATGGCAGAGCAAGGGCTGGTGAAAATGTAAAAGGCTGTGACAATCCCAATGTGAAGGAAATTCAGATTCTAAAAGGTCTTCAGAAAGAACTTGAAGAAAGTGGGAATGCCGGTAAATGGGAGGAAGCGCTTTTTCAGGATCTGATGTATATGATAAGAAAGGTTTTAAAGGCTCAAGACAGTGAAAAAGAACTGGAAAAGCTGGAAAAGGAGAAGACGAAACTTTCTAATAAAAAAGATATTTTAATGGATAAATTACTTTCAGGCATTATCTGTGATCAGGAGTTTCAAAAATATGATCAGGAGCTTTTAGAAAAACTTGAAGCAATAAAAAATGAAATAACCGGTATAAAGGAGAGAAGTCAGAAATACAATAATTATGAGTGCCGGATAAAAGAGATCAAAAATGCCATTGTAACAGAGAACATATTAAAGACTGCCATAGAAAAAGTTCTTTTGCACTATGTTGACCATATTGTAGTTTATAAAGATGGAAGTCTTAAAATTATATTTATGGAGGCAGCCGGTATTTTGTAAACACCTGTAACCCAGTGTTTATTACGGTTGGATTAAGACTGGGGGTGGAGAGATACTATCAGTATTTTACCCAGTTTGGATTATTAAATAAAACAGGAGTGGATCTGCCGGGGGAGGCTGGAACGATTATGCATAAGATGGAAGACATGAAGGCAGTGGAACTGGCCACTGTATCCTTTGGCCAGTCCTTTCAGATCACACCGATTCAGCTTGCAGCGACTGCCTGTGCCATTGTAAATGGCGGAAACAGGGTTACGCCTCATCTGGCAGTCATGACAGCAGACAGAGACGGAACAGAAATTGAAAAGTTTTCATATCCGGTGACAGAACATATTGTATCAGAGGAAACCTCCGCTACTATGCGGATGATCTTAGAGCAGGTGGTGGAAAATGGTACAGGGCACAATGGCTATGTAGAAGGGGCAAAGGTAGGGGGAAAAACCGCAACCAGCCAGACGCTTCCAAGAGGCAGTGGAAGATATATTGCCTCCTTTGTAGGCTTTGCGCCTGCAGATAACCCGCAGGTTCTTGCCCTAGCCATTATTCATAATCCTCAGGGCGTGTATTATGGTGGTCAGGTGGCCGCTCCGGTGGTAAGGCAGCTTTTTGAAAATATTCTTCCTTATTTGGAAGAAATGGATTATAATTGAGAGGTGCAGAGAATGGCAGGAAGTTTTATTGTAGTGCCTATATTGATTTCTTTTGGTTTAAGCGTGATTTTAGGGCCCCTTATCATTCCTTTGTTAAAAAGGCTTAAAGTAGGGCAGACAGTGCGGGAGGATGGACCGAGTACCCATTTAAAAAAATCAGGAACACCTACGATGGGAGGCATCCTGATTATGATCAGCGTAGCAGTGACCTCAGTGCTGTACGCAGGAGATTATCCGAGGATCATCCCTATTTTGTTTCTTACATTGGGGTTTGGCCTGATAGGACTTTTGGATGATTATCTTAAAGTAGTGCTTCGCCGGTCTATGGGACTTAGAGCATGGCAGAAGATGCTGCTGCAATTGATTGTAACAGGCGTATTTACCTATTATCTGTATCACGCTGAGGGTGTGTCTCTCGTAATGAAGATTCCTTTTGCAAACGGATATTTTCTGAATATGGGCAGGCTTACCATTCCCTTTTTGTTTGTTGTTTTGATCGGAACGGTGAATGGAACTAATTTTACGGATGGACTGGACGGATTGGTAAGCAGTGTGACGATTATGGTGTCAACTTTTTTTACAGTGGCGGCCATTGGCACTGATGCAGGGATTGCGCCGATTACCTGTGCAGTGACAGGTGCGCTTTTAGGCTTTCTTTTATTTAATGTGCATCCTGCCAGCGTGTTTATGGGAGATACAGGTTCCCTTGCACTTGGGGGTTTTGTTGCTTCCTGTGCCTACATGATGCAGCTTCCTTTGTTTCTTCCCATGATTGGATTCATTTATGTGATCGAAGTATTGTCGGTCATCATTCAGGTGGGGTATTACAAAATAAGCGGAGGAAAGCGGGTGTTTAAAATGGCCCCTCTGCATCATCATTTTGAATTATGCGGGTGGAAGGAGACAAAAGTGGTAGCAGTATTTTCTATTATTACTGCGGCACTTTGCCTTTTGGCGCTGCTTGCCTTATAATTGCCTTTTAAGGTATAATACCTTGATTTGAGTGTCCGCTCAAGCGGAAAAATAGATAGGAAAGTTGAAAGAGGAATGATATGGAACTTCAGGGAAAAAAGGTTCTGGTAGTGGGAAGTGGTAAAAGCGGTATCGGTGCGGCCGGTCTTTTAGGAAAGATAGGGGCACTGCCGGTAATCTTTGACAGTAATGAAAAACTGGACGCCGGAGCCATAAAGGAAAAAGCTGGACAGATACCGGGGCTTGAGGTACAGATTGGAACGATACCGGAAGAAAAAAGGAAGGAATTTGCATTGGTGGTATTAAGTCCGGGCGTGCCGGTGGATCTGCCGATGCTTGAGGATTACAGGGCCCTTTCCATTCCCATTTGGGGGGAAATTGAACTGGCTTATGAATTTTCCAAAGGAAAATTAATCGCGATTACCGGAACCAATGGAAAAACCACCACCACCACACTGGTAGGACAGATCATGAGCGCTTACTTTGCATCTGTTTATGTGGTGGGAAATATAGGAAATCCTTATACGGATATTGCCCTTGATACAAAAGAGGATACCGTTACAGTTGCGGAGATCAGCAGCTTTCAGTTGGAGACTACCCAGGAATTTAAGCCTGCAGTTTCAGCAATTTTAAATATTACGCCGGATCATTTAAACCGTCATCACACAATGGAATGTTATGTGGAGATGAAGGAAAGGATTGCTGTAAAGCAGACAAAGGAAGATACTTGTATACTTAACTATGAGGATGATTATACAAGGGACTTTGGCGAAAGATGTCCAGGGAAAGTGCTCTTTTTTTCTTCAAAAAGAGAACTGGAAGAAGGAGTTTTTCTCGCTGGCGAAGAAATTTTTATGGCGAAAAAAGGAGCTTTAGGAAATACAGAAAAGCTGCGGCTTATGAATATTCATGATATGAACCTGGTAGGCATGTGCAATGTGGAAAATGTGATGGCGGCAATTTTGATCTGTGATGCCATGAAAGTGCCTATGGAAATTATCATCAAGGTGGTAAAGGAATTTAAGGCGGTAGAGCACAGAATTGAGTTTGTTGCTACCAAAAACGGCGTAGATTATTACAACGATTCCAAGGGAACCAATCCGGATGCTGCCATACAGGGGATTCGGGCAATGGATCGCCCAACGGTGCTGATCGGAGGAGGCTATGACAAGCAAAGTGAGTACGATGCCTGGATAGAAGCCTTTGATGGTAAGGTGAAAGCACTTGTACTGATCGGACAGACCAAAGAAAAGATTGCTGCTTGTGCCAGAGCGCATGGAGTTAAAAATATTATTCTGGCGGAAACCTTTGAAGAGGCGTTTGCTATTTGTGTCAGTCAGGCACTGCCTGGGGACGCGGTGCTTTTATCACCAGCTTGTGCAAGCTGGGGGATGTTTCCAAATTATGAGGTGCGTGGAAATAGATTTAAAGAGTTAGTAGGAAAGATTGGAGCTTAAGAGCGTGGCGGAAAGAAGAAGGGGAAACGGTCCGGGAAGGAAAAACAAAGGGCAGCAGGATTCGTTTTTTGATTACACTTTGCTGTTTATTGTATTGTTTCTACTTGCATTTGGTCTGGTAGTGCTTTATTCCACCAGTGCCTATGAGGGCAGCCTTTTAAAGGATCCGGATCCGGCTTATTTTTTGAAAAAACAGGTGGTTTCTACGGTGATTGGCATGGCAGCTATGTTAGTAGTTGCCAATATCCCTTATCATTTTTGGGAACGGTTTGCAGTGTTTGGCTATATTGTTTCCATTGTTATGATTCTTCTGATCATCCCATTCGGCGTGGAGGCAAACGGTGCCAAGAGATGGCTTAGGATTGCAGGTATGTCCATTCAGCCGGCAGAGGTTGCCAAGCTGGGAATGATCTTGTTTTTAGCCAGCCTGATCTGCAGAATGGGGAGAAAAATCAGAACCGGAAAGGGCTTTTTTATTGTACTTATGATTCCTATGCCTGTCAGCCTTTTGGTATGGCAGATTACGGAAAATATGAGTTCGGCTATTATTATTTTGGGAATTGCAGTGCTTATGCTGTTTGTGTCCTGCCCGGATTATAAGCGTTTCATTCTATTAGGGCTGGCAGGGATAGCAGTGTGTGCACTGGCATTATTTATTATTGTAAATGCGGCCGACAGTGGAAGTCTTGGAGTACGTGGAACACGTATTCTGGCATGGCTGGATCCGGAAGCATATGCCAGTGGAAAAGGATTCCAAACCCTGCAGGCACTGTATGCCATTGGTTCTGGCGGTATTTGGGGAAAAGGTCTGGGAAAAAGTGTTCAGAAGCTGGGTTTTTTGCCTGAGGCGCAGAACGATATGATTTTTTCTATTATTTGTGAGGAGCTTGGACTATTTGGGGCGATTGCCATCATGCTGATGTTCGTTCTGCTGATCTGGAGGTTTATGGTAATTGCAAACAATGCACCAGATCTTTTTGGAGCGCTTTTAGTGGTAGGCGTTATGGGGCACATTGCAATCCAGGTGATTTTAAATGTGGCGGTAGTAACAAATACGATTCCCAATACCGGTATTTCACTGCCTTTTATCAGCTATGGAGGTTCTGCTGTTTTGTTTTTGATGATAGAAATAGGAATCGTCTTAAGCGTAGGCAGGGGGATCAGATTGAAAGATTTATAGTACAAGATGCGATTTCCTTTTTGCTACATATTTTAGAATAGGTCTATTTTTTTAACCGGAAGGCGGATGGTGAGAATTTGGATGCTATTCATATTCAGGGAGGAAACCCTCTTTTTGGAGAAACCAAAATACAGGGATCTAAAAATGCAGTACTGCCGGTCATGGCAGCAGCGCTTTTAATTGAGGATGTCTGTATTATAGAAAATTGCCCACACATTTCAGATGTGCAGCATATGAAGCAGCTTTTGGAGGGAATCGGGTGCCGGGTTAATTTTACCAATGGTACGATTACTATAGACGCCAGAAATATATCGGATGATACCATGTCAGGAGAAAGCGTAACAGGAATGCGTTCCTCTATCATGCTGCTCGGTGCGATGCTGGGCAGAGTGGGTGAGGTTACGATGGCCTATCCGGGCGGGTGCGTCATAGGGGAACGTCCTATTGACTTGCACTTAAATGCACTTCGCAGGATGGGTGTTTCGGTATACGAAAAAGAGGGCGGCTTTACAGCAAGAGTAAAGAGCCTGGAAGGAACAGTTTTAAGACTTCCCATTTCCAGTGTTGGAGCGACGGAAAATATTATTTTGGCGGCTGTGAAGGCCAGGGGAGTTACAGTGCTTCAAAATGCGGCAAAGGAGCCGGAGATTGTTACTTTATGTGAATTTTTGCGGGAAGCAGGTGCTGTAATAGAAGGAATTGGCGGATCAGTGCTGATTATACAGGGCGGTCATGAACTTCACGGAATCAGGTTTAAGACGCCGCCTGACCGTATTGTGGCCGGAACTTACCTGATGAGCGTTTTAGGAGCCGGTGGGCATATTTTTTTAGAGGACGCACCTGTTTCACAGATGCGCAGCATGCTTGTTACCGCCCGGGAAATGGGGGCGGAAGTCAGTATTTCCAAGGAAGGACTGACCATCATTGCTGATGACCACAGAAAAGCTGTTCCCTATTTGAAAACAGAGGTGTATCCTGGATTTCCTACGGATATCCAGTCGATTCTTATGGCGGCGCTTACTACGGCAGATGGAGTCAGTGTGATAGAGGAAACTATTTTTGAAAACAGATTCCGCATAGCATCACAGCTTCAAAAAATGGGAGCCTGCATTGAACTATTGGGAAGCCGGAAGGCTGTGATCACAGGAGTGGATAGTCTTTTAGGATGTGAAGTCACTGCTCAGGAACTGCGCGGCGGCGCCGCACTGGTGATTGCAGGGTGTATGGCAATGGGAGAAACCGTAATAAAAAACCGACATTTTATTGAGCGGGGGTATGAAGATATCTGCAGGGACTATCAGAACCTTGGGGTAAATATATATACCGGATAATGGAAAAGATGGCTAAGAAAAAACTAAAAAAAAAGAACCAGACCAATAGAATACGTTTTTCCACACATAAGAGCCTGTTTATTATAGGTGGTACGATTGTTACATTTGCTGCCATGCTGGTGGCTGCGTATTTTTATATTATTACTACCTACACAGTTACTACAATTTATGTGGAAGGAAATATCCATTATACCAATGAAGAGATCATTAATATGGTAATGGAAGGGTATTATGGAAATAATTCCCTTCTGTTATCATTAAAGTATAAAGATAAAAGTATTGTTGGTGTTCCCTTTGTTGAAAAAATGGATGTTTCAGTACTGGATCCCCATACCATTAAAATCGAGGTATATGAAAAAGCGCTGGCAGGTTATGTGGAATATCTTGATAGATATATGTATTTTGACAAAGATGGGGTAGTGGTGGAAAGCTCTACGGAAAAAACAGCAGGTATTCCTATGGTAACAGGGCTTAAGTTTGACCATGTGATCCTGTATGAGCCTTTACAGGTGGAAAACCCAGAGGTTTTTTCTTCTATTTTAAGTATTACGCAGTTGGTAAATAAGTATAGCCTTTTGGTGGACAGGATCTATTTTGGCAGTGATGGTTCGGTAACTCTTTATTTTGGCAATGTAAAAGCGTCATTGGGAGTTGGGGACAACCTGGATGAAAAAATTATGGAGCTTCAGTATATGATTCCGAAGCTGGAAGGAAAAAGCGGAACCCTTAGAATGGAAAATTATACAGAAGAAACTCATAATATTTCATTTGAATTGGATTAGCAGAGTCTGTATTCAAAAACATTCAGGAAAAACTAAAATTAATAGTTGATAATTCATAGAAAAAATTATATGATAGATTATATGAGTTTGTGTCTGGCATGTATTTGGCCGGCAGGGTTGGTAATGATAAGGAGGAAATGACCTTTGCTTGAAATTAAAACGAACGACGCTGAATCTGCTGCTAAGATCATTGTGATCGGTGTTGGAGGCGCAGGTAATAATGCTGTTAATAGAATGGTGGACGAGAATATCACTGGTGTTGAGTTTATTGGCATCAATACAGATAAACAGGCACTGCAGTTATGTAAGGCACCAAAGCTTTTGCAGATTGGAGAAAAGCTTACAAAGGGGCTGGGAGCAGGTGCCAAGCCTGAAATCGGTGAGAAAGCAGCCGAGGAGAGCAGCGAGGAGATTGCTGCAGCACTTAAAGGTGCAGACATGGTTTTTGTAACCTGTGGTATGGGAGGCGGTACCGGAACCGGTGCGGCGCCTATTGTAGCCAAGCTGGCAAAAGATATGGGAATCCTTACGGTTGGCGTTGTAACTAAGCCTTTCCGCTTTGAAGCAAAAGCACGTATGGTAAATGCACTAAATGGTATTGAGAAAATTAAGGACAATGTTGATACTTTGATTGTAATTCCAAATGACAAGCTTCTTGAAATCGTTGACAGAAGGACAACCATGCCGGATGCCCTTAAGAAAGCAGATGAGGTGCTTCAGCAGGCAGTTCAGGGAATTACTGATTTGATTAATGTGCCTGCTGTTATTAATCTTGACTTTGCAGATGTGCAGACAGTTATGAAGGACAAGGGAATTGCACATATTGGAATTGGTGAAGGAAAGGGCGACGATAAGGCAAGCGAGGCTGTCAAGATGGCAGTGGAAAGTCCCTTGCTCGAAACCACAATTTCCGGTGCAACCCATGTTATCATTAATGTTTCCGGTGATATTACCCTTGCAGATGCTTCTGATGCAGCAAGTTATGTGCAGGAGCTTGCAGGAGATAACGTTAATATTATCTTTGGAGCCATGTATGATGAAAGTAAGTCGGATAGCTGCCGGATTACAGTTATTGCCACAGGACTTGAAGATGCGACGCTGCCTACGAATAAACCGGTATCTCCCTACAGCACATTTTCAGGTAAATACATAAAGCCTGTTACGCCCAATATTAATTTAAGACCGGCAGGAAATCAAGAAGGGGCTAATGTGATTCCGGGGCATGCGG
The DNA here is from genome assembly GCA_002490775.1 of Lachnospiraceae bacterium UBA7199. Classification (GTDB taxonomy): domain Bacteria; phylum Bacillota; class Clostridia; order Lachnospirales; family Lachnospiraceae; genus Suilimivivens. Next base: position 23,257 of record DKUR01000066.1, read on the forward strand.
TGCCTAATGTGAATACAACACCGCACCGGCCTGTGAGCGGTATTACCAATCCTGGCGATTTGAGAAGCAATGTGGCGGACAAGCCTTTGAAGATACCTGATTTTCTTCAAAAGAAATAAGAAATTAGAATATTTTTCATGGAAAGTTCAAAGGCTGTATATCGTCAGATATACAGCCTTTTAGGAATTTTTAAAGGTTTTGGATTGGAGGAAAACAAAATGAAATATGACAAAGCTTGTTTATCTTTTATTGATCACAGTGTAAGCTGTTTTCATGTGGTAGAAAATATAGAGAAAAAATTACTTGAGAGTGGATTTTTTAAGTTGGAGGAAAAGGAAGCGTGGGAGCTGGAAGCGGGAAAAAGTTACTTTGTAACAAGAGGAGCTTCTTCGCTGATTGCTTTTAAAGTGCCCGCCGGGGAATGGACAGGATTTCATATTGTGGCATCCCACAGTGATTCTCCTTCTTTTAAATTAAAAAACAATCCAGAAATGATCGTGGAAGAGAAATATATGAAATTAAATACAGAAGGCTATGGCGGCATGATTTATTCCACCTGGTTTGACAGATGCCTTTCTGTTGCCGGAAGACTAGTGTGTAAAGAAGCAGATGGATTTAAGTCTGTTAATGTAAATATAGATGAGGATCTTCTTGTGATTCCAAGCCTTGCGATTCATATGAACCGGGAGGCAAATAAAGGGATGGAATTTAATCCACAGACGGATCTGCTTCCGCTTATGGGAGGCAATAAGGTGAAAGGGAGCCTTTTCAGGCGGCTTTCTGAGCAGGCAAATGTAAAAGAAGAAAATATTTTAGGGAGCGATTTGTTTTTATATGTAAGAGAAAAGGGAAAACTGGCTGGTGCAGAAAAGGAACTTATGATAGCGCCCCGGCTGGATGATCTGGAATGTGTGTATGCTTCTATGGAGGCAATAGCAGATACACAGCCGGATAGATATTGCAGTATGTGTGCGGTATTTCATAATGAAGAGGTAGGAAGCCTTACCAGATATGGTGCGGCGTCTACTTTTTTAAAGGATACACTGGAAAGAATCGGAGAAGGCTTTAAGAAAAGCAGAAGCGATTGCTTAAGACTGCTTGCAGACAGCATTGTGATATCAGCAGATAATGCGCACGCGCTTCATCCCAATCATCCTGAAAAAGCAGATCCGGAAAACCGGCCGGTTTTAAACGGAGGAATCGTAATTAAACATCATGGAAGTCAGAAATATGCCACAGATGCATATTCCGAAGCGGTAATGAAATCACTTTGTATAGAGGCACAGGTGCCTTATCAGGATTATCACAATCGTTCGGATATTCCAGGGGGATCAACTCTTGGAAATATTTCCACAGGGCAGGTTTCTGTACCTACTGTTGACATTGGACTGGCACAGCTTGCCATGCATTCGGCGGTGGAGACAGCAGGAAGCCGGGATGTGGGATATCTGGTGCAGGTACTTAAAAAATTTTATCAGAAATAACAAACCCCTTTTGTTAGACATAATTCAAGTCTAATGAAAGGGGTTATTTTTATGTCTGAAAAAAATGTATAGTCTTGAAAGGATGGCTGGCCAAAGAGCGTCCATTGTTTGTCAAAATAGCGCGATGAATGACTCCTTTAAGGACAACGGTTTGACAAATTATGAAGGGGTTAATGATTATAATGAACAGGTACATAAGAAATGGAGGTGAAGGATTGCAAAGTGCAATTACAGGGTACCATTTATATTGACAGTATATTTTTACTGAACCTGGTTATGGATCTGTATCTTTTGACACTTACATGCAGGATACTCGGAAAAACTGCCACATATTCGAGAATTTTTGCCGGGAGTGTTATAGGTGCAGCGGGGTATTGCACGATCCTGTGCCTGCCAGGGCTTACATATATGCTGAAAGTACTGCTGGGGATGCTTCCATTAGGGGCATTGATGATAAAAATTTCCTGTAGAACAAAGGGGATAAAAGAACTTTTACGGGGAGAAGGCTATTTGTTTTCCGTTTCATTTCTGATAGGTGGGTTCATAATCTTTCTTAGAAGTAAGATACCGTTTCTTAATGGGCAGGGCGATACGGTAGCTGCAACTGCTGGTATAGGATTTGCAGGTTTTGTAATCTGCAGGAAACTAATTGACAGATATCAAAGGAAAAAGAAGGAGCATTTCTGCCGGGTATTACTTCCGGGAGATGCAGGGATGGTAGAGGTTATGGCACTGATCGATACAGGAAACGGACTTGTTGAACCTATCAGTAAAAAGCCTGTTGCAATCCTGGAAGAAAAGGAATGGAAAAATTTAAAAATATGGATGAAACCGGAAAAATATAAAATAATTCCTTACCACAGCATTGGAAAAGAGCGGGGAATGCTTGAGGGCTATGAAATAGATGCTGTGGAAATAAAGTCAGATGCCGGTGATAAACGCCTTGATAAAGTAATTATAGCAATATTTAAAGGAAAGATATCCCAAAAAGGCAGCTATCAGATGATTTTGCCGCCGGAATTATCCATATAAAGTAAAGGATGAAGGAGGAAGTTAAGAATGGTTTTTAAGGTGGCAATTCCCGGAAAACTGCAGTTTAAGCTTTACCGCAGAGAACCCAGTTTTCTATTGACAAGACAGGGAGATGTTCATTACATAGGCGGCAGTGAGGTGCTTCCGCCGCCCCTCGAGATCGAGAAGGAAAATGCAGTTATCAGTGATCTTGGAACGGAATATGAGGATGAAGCAAAATCAATATTGATTGAGCACAATTTACGTCTGGTAGTCTATATTGCAAAGAAATTTGATAATACAGGGGTAGGTGTGGAGGATCTGATCTCAATAGGTACGATTGGCTTGATCAAATCTATCAATACATTTAATCCTGAAAAAAATATCAAGCTTGCAACCTACGCTTCCAGATGTATTGAAAATGAAATATTAATGTATCTGCGCAGGAATAATAAGACAAAACTTGAGGTTTCCATTGATGAACCTTTAAATGTGGACTGGGATGGAAATGAGCTTCTTTTGTCAGATATCTTAGGAACAGACGAAGATGTGATCTACAAAGATATTGAAAATGAGGTAGAACGGAAGCTTCTTTTAAAGGCCATCGACAAGCTCAGCGACAGGGAAAAAACAATTATCAATTTAAGATTTGGCCTGGGCACACCGGATGGTCAGGAGATGACACAGAAAGAAGTTGCGGAACTCCTTGGAATTTCACAGTCCTATATTTCCAGACTGGAAAAAAAGATTATGAAAAGACTGAAAAAGGAACTGATACGTGATAGTTATTAGTAAAAGAGCTGCTTCCATAACAGATCATTTGTTGTGGAAGCAGCTTTTTATTGCTTTTACATTTTTCTGCATATTTTATGGAACAGTTAATCTTTGAAATAACCATTGACTTATCAAGCATGCATCTGCTAAAATCAAATCAAAGCATAGAAATTCTAACGGAAATTCGTTCTTTTTATCTATTGTTCTTGTATGCATTTCTTCATAGAAATGTTTCATCTGTTTTAGAATCCTTGCTTTATTTTACCCAGTTAAAAATTTGGCAGGGAGCAGATGATAATCCTTTCGGATCAGGCAGCAGACTCCCTGCGGTCAAAGGAAAGGAGAAAAATTATGAATGATTTTGGCAAAACAAATGCTGTACAGGAGGAAGCGCCTGTATATTTCAGCTATAAGGACAGGGTGTTCCGTATGCTGTTTAAGGAAAAAGAACGTCTTTTGGAGCTTTATAATGCACTGAATGGAACGGATTATGCTGATCCCGAACAGTTAACGGTTACCACACTTGAAAATGCTATTTTTATAAAAATGAAAAATGATGTATCCTTTATCATTGACTGCAATATGTGTCTTTACGAGCACCAGTCTACCTACTGCCCCAACATGCCGCTGCGGGGCCTGCTGTATTTTGCAGACCTGTACAAAAAGCATATCCGGGATATAGACCTGACCGTAAGAAAGCAGATAAAAATTCCAACTCCGCACTACATTGTCTTTTATAACGGAACGGAAAAGGATGAGGAAGTGTTTTATCAGCGGTTGTCAGATGCATTTGAGGAGGATGACGAAGGATGTATGGAACTAAAGGTAAAGGTGATCAACATTAACCTTGGACATAATAAAGATCTGCTTGAAAAATGTAACTCCCTGTATGGATATTCTTATTTTGTGGCAGCAGTCCGGAATAACCTTAGAACGATGGAACTGCAGAAATCAGTAAGCAAGGCGCTGGAGGAATGTATTGAAAAAGGTATCCTGAAGGAGTTTCTTCTAAAGCAGAGGGCGGAGGTAATAGCAATGTCGATTTATGAATACAATGAAGAATATGTTAGAAAATCGCTGACAGAAACAGGATATGAGCAGGGCTGGGAAGATGGAATTATGCAGGGCAGGGAAGACGGAATTAGAGATGGAATTGAACAAGGTAAAGCAGAAACTCTGGTAAAAAGTATTGATTCTATCATGGAAAATTTAAAGCTTGATTTGCAGCAGGCTTGTAAGCTTATCGGCACAACGCAAGAGGAATATATCCGTTTAAAGCAGACAGAATCAATTCTGAAAAAATAAATATAGAAAATAAACACTAATCCCCATGCATATCACAAGCTTGCTTGCGATACTGCTTAAATAGAAAATTAAAAAATCTTTGATTTTTTAATTTATATTCCATGAAAAAATCGCCAGAACCCGTGTGTAATTATCAGGGTAAGGCGATTTTTTGTTCTATAACAATCAAAGATGGGGATATAGCAGCCATTTTGAATTAACATAGGGATGTCTCGCAAAGCGTGTCATCCGTTGTTTGTTTACAATTGGTCAGCATCGAATATCCACAATGATAATGTCAGGACCGATCTGTTTAATGTCTTTGTAAGGGATACAGATATCCGGTTCATTGCAGAGCAGATTAAAAAATTTATTTCCTCCGGGAATGAAGACCTTGCATATTTGTCCGCTGCACTGATCAAACTCAAGATCACAAATTCTCCCTAATTTTTTGCAGTCACGCATATTGATCACATCTTTGCATTTAAGTTCAGAAAAGAGCATATCAAAAACCTTCCCTCCATACTATAGTTTATTTTATGCAAAGGACATAAAAGGGTTCAAAAATAATGAATATTTTTTCCTCATTTTGTGAATGATTTTTATTACAAACTGTTATGGCGAACCAGAAGCCAAAGGTGGATACAGCTTGTAAGCAAAACAGGAGGAAAATAGAATATGGCTCAGGGAAAAGTTGAAATATGCGGTGTAAATACAGCAAAACTGCCGCTTTTAAAGGCAGATGAAAAGGAAAAACTTTTTGAACAGATTGAATTAGGAGATAAAGAAGCAAGGCAGAAATACATTGAAGGAAATCTGCGTCTTGTACTTAGCGTAATCAAGCGGTTTTCATCCAGTAATGAAAATGTAGATGATTTATTTCAGATCGGCTGTATTGGTTTGATCAAAGCCATAGATAATTTTGATTCCTCATTAAACGTGAAATTCAGTACCTATGCAGTTCCAATGATTATTGGAGAAATACGAAGATTTTTACGGGATAATAATACAATTCGCGTCAGCAGATCTTTAAAGGACACAGCATATAAAGCAATTTATGCAAAAGAAAATCTCATCAAAAAAAATATGAAAGAACCCACAATTAATGAAATTGCAACAGAAATCGGAATTTCGAAAGAGGATATTGTATATGCCTTAGATGCTATCCAGAATCCAATGAGTCTGTATGAGCCGATTTATACAGATGGCGGGGATGCCCTATATGTAATGGATCAAATTAGTGATAAGAAAAATAAGGAAGAAAACTGGGTGGAACATCTTTCTTTGAGTGAGGCAATGAAAAAACTTGGTGACAGAGAACAGGAAATTATTAGTCTGCGTTTTTTTGAAGGAAAAACTCAGATGGAAGTAGCCGATATGATAGGAATTTCACAGGCCCAGGTGTCAAGGCTCGAAAAAAATGCATTAAAAGTTATGAAAAACTATTTAACTGCCTAATAAAAACCGGCACAACACAAGGGCTGATGTCAGTTTACATTTTTTATTTGTTTTGAACGGAGATATTCCTCTTGTGTTGTGCCGATAAGCTTACAAGCGTGCTGCAAATCAAGCTTTAAATTTTCCATGATAGAATCAATACTTTTTACCAGAGTTTCTGCTTTGCCTTGTTCAATTCCATCTCTAATTCCGTCTTCCCGGCCCTGCTCATATCCCGTTTCTGTCAGCGATTTTCTAACATATTCTTCATTGTATTCATAAATCGACATTGCGATTACCTCCGCCCTCTGCTTTAGAAGAAACTTCTTGAAGAAATGCATATAAGAACAATAGATAAAAAGAACGA
>DKUR01000066.1:29850-57138 GCA_002490775.1 Lachnospiraceae bacterium UBA7199
AAGAACAATAGATAAAAAGAACGAATTTCCGTTAGAATTTCTATGCTTTGATTTGATTTTAGCAGATGCATGCTTGATAAGTCAATGGTTATTTCAGTGGTTTCCATAAAATAGGTAACAGTTCAGCCATGCCCATTCATAAGTTGTCGGTTTATACATTTTGCATAAATCAGATAGGTTATTTCCGACAACTTATTTCATGCCGGGCGTCTGCCCTATGAAAATGATTGTACAATCTGCCCTTAGTGAGCAAGCTCCCACGGTCATATTGCACAATCATTTTCGCATGGCTGAACTGTTACTAAAATAGTTGACATAATGTGTAAATCGGAATATAATGGTGTTATTATCAAAATAATGTACAGATATGTAAAGAGTCTGTTTTTATGCAGGGGGAAACTATATGAAATGTCCGTTTTGCGGCCACGAAAATACCAGAGTAATTGATTCAAGACCGGCGGAGGATAATAATTCCATCAGGCGCCGAAGAGTTTGTGACGAGTGTGATAAGCGTTTTACAACTTATGAAAAGGTGGAGACGATTCCCCTTATTGTAATTAAAAAAGATGATAATCGGGAAACCTACGACAGAAGTAAGATTGAGGCGGGAGTGCTTCGGGCCTGTCATAAAAGACCGATCAGTGCCAATCAGATTAAGCAGTTGGTTGACGAAGTGGAAACGGAAATCTTTAACAGAGAAGAAAAAGAGATCTCAAGCCGGGTAATAGGCGAACTTGTGATGAACAAGTTAAAAGACTTAGAGGCAGTTGCTTATGTGCGTTTTGCTTCTGTGTACAGGGAATTCAAGGATATCAACACCTTTATGGATGAACTGAAAAAAGTATTAGAATAGAGAAAATATTTTGTGCGCTTCTATTGAGAAGCGCGCATTTTGTCCCCTTGAGGGCAGATTCAGATAGGTAAAATAAAAGCACAAAATAAAAAATAGTAATTGACAATATAAAATAAAATGTTATAATGAAATTAATCAAAAGTCAACTATATTACGTTTTGAATTACGCATAATGATATTAAATTAACTGTGAAAAACTAAAAGTTTATATACCTCAATTTCTAAGGCTGTTGAAATCTTGAATAATAAATCTATTGAAATTTTACGCACAATATTAGGTGCTTCAATGGCGCTAAGGTGGGAACGACTGATGCCGACCATTTCAGCTAACTGCTCCTGAGTCAGATTTGCGTGTTTTCTATAATAGGCAATATTATAGCCTATTTCAATATATTCATCTGAATAATCATGATTTCTTACAACATTTCTCATTTTAAAATCTCCTTGAAATATATTTTAAGGCAAAAATAGGATAAATAAATTATCTGTCAAATTACTATTGCTATTTAATAGATAGCAATGTATGCTTAATATGTAGCCAATGAAATTTTATAGATAGCAATAAGAAAATAGACAGAGCAATTTATAAATATAATATTGAAAATGAGAAAAAACTATCCCATAATAACATTACCAAATAATGGAAGAGGGATAACAAATGATAAAAATTGCAATATGCGACGATGAGCAAAAGGATAGAGATAGATTGCAGGAGCTGCTTAGAAATTATATGCTAAAGTCAGGTGAAAAGTACGATGTGAAGTTATTTGCATCAGGCGAAGAGTTTTTGACCAGCCAGTTTTCTCCCGATATTTTGTTTCTGGATATTATAATGAATGATAAGGATGGCATTCAGGCAGGAGCTGAAATCAAGAGAAAATTTTCAGGAATAATTATCATATACATAACTTGTCTGAAAGAGAAAATGACAGCAGCTTTAAATCAAATACATTCTTTTGGCTACTTGGTTAAACCAATAAATGAGCATGATTTTGATTTAATATTATCGGATGCAATAAATGAGATTAATCAAAGTCCTAAATCAGATACGGTTATCTTTCTTTCAGATCAGCATACATTAATTGAATTAAGTGCAAGGGACATTTATTTTTTTGAATATTTTAATCGGAAAATAAAAATAGTAACAAAAGACAGAACTTATATTTGTATTAAAGAGAAAATAAATAATATTGCAGATAAAATGCAAAAATATGGTTTTGCCATGTCACATCAAAGTTTTGTGGTAAATTTGTATCATGTAGATAAAATTTCATCTCAACTGCTGATTATGAAAAATGGTGAAAAAGTATATCTGGCGCAGAAAAGAGCAGCCGCTTTCAGGAAAAGACTTATGCAGATAGCTAAGGAATCTGTGTAAAGGAAAGAGAAAGGAGAGGCCTGTAGATTAAAAATGAATATAAATTTTATTGATGGCCAGTTATTTTATATAACGGGGAAACTTGTGTCCTGTATGGTTTCAATTTTTATAGTATTTCAGTACTTTGATAAAAAATATGTACGTGAATATAATAAGAAGCAGATTTATATAGGATGGATGATTATATGTGGTTTTGTGAATTTTATAATATATTTATTTAATAATCCTATGTTGAATGTGTGCTTTTGGCTTGCTGCCATATTACTAACAAGCAGGTTCTTTTACTATTATGAAAATTTAACTAAGAAGAAATACTATATTATTAATCTAATATTTGTTTTGGCAATTTCAACTTGTGAGTCAATTGGCGGTGTAGCCGTAAGAACCATAATTAGCCTTGTAGAGGTAAATCAAAGTGAGTATATAGTTTCTTTTATATATACCATTAGCTGTTCATTGGCAGCAATTTTATTGTATTATCTGATATTACAAAGGTTGTTTATAGGTAAAAAGGTAAATCATGTATCTGTTGCACAATATACCATTTATGCGATTATTACGGTATATGTTTTGGTAAATATAGGAGAGATTTTATTACTTGTAAGGCATGATCTTAGCAATAAAGAGTACTTATTTTTGCTGGCGGATGCAGTTTTTATGATTTTTATCAATTTATATTTATTCTACTTATTAGATGCGTTTGCAGAAAACAGAGATTTAAAATATAAACTTGATTTGTATGAAAGACAGGCCAAAAGCAATTATGAATATTATGCAAAGCAGATAGAAAGCCATAGAACAGCGCTGCGGGTTATTCATGATATCAGAAAGCATATTGATGTTTTAGAAGAACTAAAACAAATTAATACACCTTTGGAAATACAAAGTTATGCAGATTCATTTGAAGATATGGTGGCGCCGCTTTTAATAAAGCAGTATTGCGAAAATGCAATTTTGAATATTATTCTTAATGATAAAATAAATTATTGTGAAAAGAAAGATATTCAATTTGATATTGATATACATGAGATCAATATTGAGTTTATGAAGCCGATTGATATTACCACTTTATTTGGAAACTTATTAGATAATGCTGTGGAGGCATGTGAAAATGCGGAAGAAAAGCGAATTTTCCTAAAGATACATCCGTTCAATGGATTTACTTACATACAGATTTCCAATACCTTTTCAGGGGAGGTCAGGCGGGACATAAATGGCAGACCAATATCGAATAAAGGGCGTCATCATGGAATTGGACTAGAAAATGTAGAAAAAGTTCTAAAAGAATATAACGGAAGTATACAGTTTTTGATAGAAAATCAAATATTTATGGCCGAGGCTATGTTCAGTTGAATAAAATGATTGAAAGGTCAGCATGTAAGATGTCAATAAAGACATTTGCATGCTGGCTTTTTTTTGTAGATTAGGTTCGAAAATTGTCGATTATGCAAATCGCATTGTTTAAAAATTTCTTTTTGATAACATTAAAAACAAAAAGGAGTGTATTCAATATGAAGACAACAAAAGAAACGATATTAAACAGAATTGCAAAGAGTGCGTATAATACCGCTAAAAAGGAAGCTGATTCAGCATGTTTTTGCTTTGGTTATCAGCCTGTAATGTCTCAAAAAGTTAAAGATATGAAAAAGAAGAAATAATATGCATTTAGGGAAGACGCTATGACAGATAGAATACTAAACCAACTGATTCAGCTGAATATTATTGATAGTGAAGATGTGGAAATTTATCGATTTGGTTTGGAAGGACTTTCTCTTAAGCTTATTCACTATACCAGCTATCTTGCCATAGCGTTCTTTGCCCAAGAGATGACGCGGTTTCTTATTTTTTTTGCATCATTTCTGATTCTGCGAAAAAGTGCTGGCGGATACCATGCAAAAACAAGAGGCAGATGTTACATTAGTTCATGTTTTATTGTTTTTTGCATGATGATTTGTATCAAAATGGTTACTGATTGGAATTATGAGGCATCTGTTGGATGCATTTTACTTCTGCTTTCAGATTTCTGTATATTTGCATTTGCACCGTTGGGAAACAGGAATAGAGAATATGACGCAGAAGAAACATTGCTTTTTAGGAAGCGGACAGTAGGTCTTTTGATTTTGGAAAATACACTTGTGATAATATTGTGGTTTGTAGGAAAAGTGAATTATATCATGCCAATAGTGCTGGCAATAGGAGTTGAAGCCTTATTGTTACTTCTTGAAAAAATACGAATAATGAAGGTCGATGGAAATGGAATTTAAGATATGAAAAGAAAAATCAAATGTATGATGGCAATGTTCCTGCTGCTGTTTTCATTTTCTGTGGGACAGGCAGCTGCTCAGGAGAAAATTACGACAAGCGAAGAGCTTTATATTGTATTTGCAGTAGATCACAGCGGTTCTATGAATGGCAGAGATTCAGAGAATGTGATTTCAGAAGAGCTGAAGGCATTTATAGATACCATGCAGAACGAAAAGGTGCAAATTGGATATGTGGCATATAATGACAAAATTATTATAAGCCAGAGTCCAGTATTAGTGGAGTCAAAGGAGCAGTGTACAAGATTAAAAGAAGCGATTGACAGTGCTTCAAATGAAGGTGAGACTGATATTGGTCTGGGACTAAGCGAAGCTTTTCGAATGCTGGAAAGGTTCCAGGGAAAAAGAATGATTGTGCTCATCTCGGATGGAGAGACAGATCTTGAAAATTCTAATACAGGAAGAACAAAAGAAGATTCGGACAGGGATATTCAGGAAACAGTTCAAAAATGTATTGATGAAAACATTTCAATTTCGACAATTGCTTTTGGCGAAGAATACGGAATAAACGCGAAGGAACTTTATGATATTTCTTCAAGAACAAATGGGAAAAACTTTTTGCTGCAGGAGCCGGATGGACTGTTACGTATTTTATGCGATTTCTTTTATGATGGGGCGTCTTACAGTGTATATGAGGCAGGAAACAGCATTTATGATGAAGGTAGTCAGAAAATTAGTTATGAATCCGCAGGTTATTTTGATGAATTGAACATACTTTTTTTGTCAGATAAAGAAATAAAAAATGTGGATATTCTCTGGGATGACACTGCGGAAAATGTTTATAAAACAGAGCAAATAAAGCCTGATATAGAAGGGAAATATGCGATAGCCAGATTTTATAACATAAAAGGAAATTTCTACATTAGTTTTGATACGGAACCAAAACAGAAGATGAAGGTATTTCTCATTGGCAGGCGCGATATTTTGCCGGTTATAGAGTGGAAAGAAGAGCCAAATAAAAACATTTTAATTGATTTTCAAATAGCATTTGCAGATAAAAATGGAAATGTCATTGAAAATCTGGAATATGATTCAAATACTTGGAAAACAGTGTTTGAAAATGTACAGACTGGTGAAATTGTGCATACAGAAGAAATAACAGAAAATGCACAAGGACTGTCAGGTACAGTAAATTTTGAAAGTTCAGGAGAATATATTTTATATCTTAGGTCTCAGGATATTTTACATAATGTTTATGTAGTTTCAGGAATTAATATATTAAACACGCTCCCAGCAAGTATTTCATCAAAAGAAATTGAAATGCTGACAATTTCAGGCGAACAGGTCGTTAATTTGGATGGTTATTTTGCAGATGCAGATGGTGATGTGCTTAGTTATGAACTACAGGAAGTGACGGAAGACATTATAAAAGCAGAAGTAAGAGGAAATTCTCTTTTGCTGGAACCTAAGGGGAGAGGAAGAGGGGAAATCAGGCTTCTGATATCTGACGGAGAGAGTAGTCTGATAGGAACGATACCGGTAAGGACAAAATATTTTTTGGAAGCCTATTGGCAGATCGTGGTTGGAGCTTTGTTCGTTATACTTTTCTGTATCATAAAGTTTTACAGAAGAAAGCGGGAGGTTCCTGTTCCAGAAAAGCTGGAAGCAAAAAATGAATGCTCATTTACAGGAAAACTAAATGCCTATTTTACTGTTTTACCTGATGGGCTGGAAGAAATTCCACCGCTTACTTTTGCCCTGCACCCTATCAGGGAAAAGAAAATTGCACTATCAAGTATGTTTTCAGATCACCCAGATATGATTGATTTGCTTATGCTTGACAATGTATATTTGTTCCCGGCGGAAAACAGAAAGCTCATTTTATATCAGGACAGTGATGCCGCTATTATGATTGGAAATTCCATTGTCTGCCGCAGGATGCAGTACATTGTCAGCTACGGGAATGTAATATATATAACTTCCAAAGATGGAAACTGCGAATTGGAAGTTCATTATATATCCATGATTTAGAAAGGAAGAGAGGTATAGGTAATGGATGTAATAACCCAAACAAACAGGACGCTTTTGTTTGAAGAAATCAATCCGGAAAAACAGGATCTTTTAACTTTGATCGGAGACGTGAAAGGAAAGAACAGTCTGGATGATGACAAGGTCAAGGAAATCAATGAAGAGCTGCTTGTAGGCAGTTTTGATGAATTCCTTGAAAAGTTTGCACCGGTGGTATATTCCTTCTTTAATGCAAATAACCAGAAGGTTATGTACAGCTTAAAGAAGCCGGAAAATATACCGGATAATTGTATTACGGAAATTCCCCTTAATATGGAAAATGATTTTCTGAAAATGCTTCTTACATTGATCGAAACAAAAGGAGCTATGGGAATTGCAAATGTGGATTTTAAATTTGAAAAAATTCTGGATATGATTTCCCCTAAGAAAATCATGGATGATATCAAACAATCCAGAAAAGAAATTCAGTATGTATATGGACAATATGAGGCACTGGATGATGGCGATCCCAAAAAGCTTGATATGGGAGACAAACTGAATTACATGTTTGAACAGGCAAGCCAGAATTACAATAATGTTATGGCTATGCTGCCATTGGCAATTGAGGATATTAAAACAAGACTTTTGCTTGGAGATACAGGTGGAGAAGAGAGCGGACAGAACTTCAAGGCAGGGCTCCTCAGCATGGGGGATGATGGCGAACTGAAAATACTGGAAGCGAGCAAAGAAGAGAATACACAGCTGGCAATTGTCGATGACAGTGCTAATACAGGATTGATTGAAGCCTTTAAAGAGGACTATGATGCACTGAATGATAATCAGTCTGATTATGTAAGAGAATTGGTAGTCCGTACCTTTTGCCCCCTTACTTCCACGCTTGAAAGTGAAGTGAATATTGAACGGGAAATCACAAATTATAATAATTATCTTGATTTTTATAAACAGACAAAGGATGACTTTGTCAAAGTAGTAAAACCTCTTATTGAGAAGATGCTTGGAGTTAAAACCTTCTTTGATCAATATAAGGTAAAAGAAAACGGAATGAAGCCTACGCTGCTTGTAACAAATAATAAACTGGAACAGCAGGTAAAAGCACATAACCTTCCGCGCCTTGTTACATATCTGAACACCGTAAATGATAAAAATGAATTTGATCATACCATTTGGTTTGCTATTGTACCTAATGTGGAATTGGAACAAAGTAAAGGGGTAAAGCTACAGAGAATTCGTTTTGCTGGGAATGAGAAGGTAGAAAAGGAAGACCAGAATACAATGGAAAGCCTGGCAAATTTAATGAATGCCATATATCCGTATAAGATTACCACATTTTTCAGTTTTCAGCCTGGGGAGGAGACTACATTCAGCGCCATGGCATCTTCGGGCGTAGAGAAATATAAGGAGAAATGCGCGCTTCTCATGAAGCGGGAATACAGTGAGTTTTTAGTACCCTGCATTCCCAACATTACTGTGATTCCTAAGGATAAATCAGGACTGATCCTTGATAAAAAAATGATATTGAGCGAGGAAGGCGGGGCAGTGCTGTCCAAGGAGAAGGAAGACATTATGAAGCTTTGGATAGAAGGCGTGTATATTGGAGCTTCTTATGTGGCTGCAGGTCTTGTGGCAGCATGGCAGTGTCCGGGATACTTAAAGGAACGTTTCCCTAAAACTTCCAGAAACTATCCTGGAGTACGCTTTGATATTGAGGCAGGCGATCATGCACTTTGTGCGACTACGACTATGACCAAGGAAATATCAGGCTTTACCAATACCATTAAAAATGACATAAACGTAAATGGCTTTGGTTTTGTATTTTCTTCTGAAAATGCAAAATACAAGGGAAAAGATATCAGAAGTATTATGGTCTACAAAGCTAGAAATCTTCAGGTAAATGAAAATGAGTTTGAGCCAATATATAAGACGCTGGTAAGTACTTATGTAGAACGTATTTTACGTTTTTACAGTAATGATTTTAAGAAGGACAATATTCTTAAGTTTTTCAGCAACAATCCGGACAGTCAGAAGAGCAGGTGGGGAGCAGACAGAGAATTTGTCAATTCTATCCTGCAGGAAGGGGACGAACTGTCTTATGAGATTGATGATGCTGCCGGAATCTGCAATATACTCATTTCCTTTAACAATAATACCAAGAATTTAAAGGTAGAAATGAGTAAGAAAACAAGTTAAATAAATTACACCCAATAAACAAAGGAGGAAAAAGTAATGGGACTACGACTAAAAATTGAAGGAAACGAGACAATCCAGTTGAATGAAACGATTGTCACAGGAGTAAAGTACGGAGCTGATATTCCAAAGGACTCCAATGCACGTTCCACGGATCTTGGCGCTACTATCATGATTACTGGGAAAATTCTGGCAGCGGTAGGCGGAGAAGCAGCCGATGACACGATGAAAATTGCAAAGTGGGCGTTGGTTCCTGCTGAAAATGCAGATTGTTACAGGAGACTGGAAATTGATGTGATTTCAGCATCACAGGTGGTAAGACAAACCAACCTGCCAAATGCATTTGTAATTGGCTATGAAGAGAATTTTGCAGATGAATCCGGGGTTGGTGTATTCACACTTTTGGTAAAACAGAAAAAGGATAAGATGAGCAGCCTTTCATTTGAAGGCGGATTTGCCGGTGAATAAGATTGAAATTCCCAGAAATTAAAAAAACAAAAAGAAAGAGAGGAATCGTAAAATGGGTTTTAGATTAAAGGTTGAGGGCGGCGCAGTAATTGAATTAAATGAACAGAGCATCATTTCTGTAAAATTCAGAACAGACATTCCAAAGGATTCCAATGCAAGGTCTACAGATCTTGGCTCAACTGTAGAGATTACCGGTAAAATATTGACTGCAGTTGACGGAGAGCCTTTTGATGCAACAAAGGAATTAGGAAAATGGGCATTGGTTCCTGCGGAAAGGGCAGATTGCTACAGAAAAGTTACGATTGACGTAATTGCAGCATCACAGGAGGTAAGAAAGTACACGTATCCTAATGCATTTGTAGTAGATTATACGGAAAATTATGGAGATGAAGCGGGGGTAGGTACTTTCTACCTGATGATCAAACAGAAAAAAGACAAGATGGCAAATATTGCAGTTGAGGGCGGTTATGCTGTATAAAATCGGCCATTGGTCTATTGACAGGAGGCTGCCGCATTAGGCAGCCTTCCTGTTAAAAAAGTTGGAAAGCGTAAGTGCGGAATGGGATTTAACCATGAATTATTATAAGGTTTTACAGATAGATAAAACTGCATCCTGCGAGGAAATTAAAAAAGCATACCGAAAACTGTCGCGAAAGTATCATCCGGATAATGCGGGAGATGAGAGTAGAAGCCTTTTTGACCAGGTACAGGAGGCATATGCCATACTGGGGGATGAAGAAAAGAAAGCTGCTTATGACCGGAAATTGGCAGAAGAGGGCATAAATAAGCAGTCTGCAAAAGTAAAAAAAGAATCAAAACAACAAAAGGAAAATAATTACAGAGATATGGCAGCCTTTTTTGGTGGAAAATATCAAAACAGCTTTGAGCAGTTTTTTGGGTTCAGCCCGGAAAGCAAACAAAAAAATCAAAGCAGGGGAGCTGATCCTGTAAATACAGATAAATTATTTGAAGCATTTTTTAAAGTGAAATGAGCAGGAAGGTAGTGACAGAAAAAGTTTGTCATATATGGAGAAAGTAATGGGAAAGAAAATAACAGATGCTGGCATCATGTTATGCCTGGCAGCTCTGGCAGTGTATACAGTGGTCTATCAGGCGGATACTTGGTGGAAATGGCCGCTTTTTATTCTTTTGATGGCAGGGGCGATTGCGGCACTAAATAATCTGATTGATCAATTTACCCCGCGAAGCAAAGAAAAGAAATATGGTATAGGTGATGAGCAAGACTATGGGATCAGAGAACTGATTCTTCTGGATGAAAATGAAAAGCCGG
Source organism: Lachnospiraceae bacterium UBA7199 (assembly GCA_002490775.1). Taxonomy (GTDB): domain Bacteria; phylum Bacillota; class Clostridia; order Lachnospirales; family Lachnospiraceae; genus Suilimivivens. The sequence goes on from DKUR01000066.1 coordinate 40,314, forward strand.
TTAAAGCATGGGATCTTTCGGGCAGAGTTTCTTTTTTGATTGGCAGGGATAATCCTGATGAACCAGTGGACGCAGATTTAGAAGAATGTGAATACAGCGCGCTGATTGATTATCAACATGCAGTGCTTAATTATTGTCTGAATGCATGGTTTATAGAAGATTTAAATTCCCATAATGGAATTCGGATACGAAAGATAGATGATGGCGTATGTTATAAGGTTATGAAAAACAGACCTTGCCGTCTGATGCCGGGCGATATGATTTATATTGCAAATACAAAGCTGTTAATTACGTGAAAGGAAGGGTAGCCCAATGAGCTTAATGAGATGTCCTAATGGTCATATGTTTAGTACAAGAAAGTATGGTACCACGTGCCCCTATTGCAACATGGAAAGTGCAGCATTAGAGGATCCCAAAGCTCCGGCAGGATTTGAAACGCCGGTAGAACTGCTGGAGGAAGAGGTTTTGCCAGTCTGCGGATGGCTGGTGTGTATTGAAGGCGCAAGAGTGGGAAAAGATTACAAAATCAAAAATGGCAAAAACTTTGTGGGCAGAGGGGATGATATGGATATTCAAATTCTTGGAGACAATGAAATATCCAGAAGAAATCATACCATCATTGTATATGATGCTAAAAAGAAAAATACGGTGATTCTTCCGGGAGATGCGGCAGGGATTGCCTATCTGAATCAGGAAGCGGTATATGTACCCACTGAGCTTATGCCATATGACACCATAGAATTGGGAAAAAGCAAATTTGTGTTTGTTCCTTTTTGCGGGGAACATTTTGAATGGAATGATGTTAAGAAATGATCCTACAGATAATCATATTTTTACTGATAATAAGTATAATTGCCAGAGGAATTTTTCAGATACTTGGAGATAAAGTGACTTATGATGCTTCTGACGGAATAGGGCAGACCACAGGCAATAAAGAAATACAGGCTGATGCTATGGACATATCTATTACAACTGCCGGAAAGCTGGCAGTCATGGCTGATGGAATTGGAAAGGAAAATACCGGAAAGGTATGTGCAGCTTTGGCAGTCAGGGAATTTACAGAGGCCTTTTCTTTTTATAAAACACTTCAGAAACCAGAGTATTTTTTTGAGCGGACTATGTACAGCCTGCATATGAATATGCAAAAGGTCTTGGAAGAGCGTCATGGCGGCGCCAGTGTGGGAATTGTTTTTCTTACAGAAGGTAAGCTTTACTATGCGATGGCAGGATTGATCAGGATTGCACTGCTTAGAAATGGAGAATTAATTCCCTTAAGCGAAGGCCAGACCGTAGGTGTGCTTGCGCAAAGGGCATATCAGGATGGAAAAATCAGCAGACAAAAAACCATATGGTCTTTAGAGGATTCAGAAATCTGGAACTATGTGGGCAAAGATGGATTTCATCAAATGGAGATTTGTGAAGTGCCTGTTGCACTTAAAAAAGATGATCTGGTGGTGATGATGACCAAGGGGATTTTTGAGGAAGTGTCCTACGCTGAATTGGAGAAAATTTTGGTAAATCCGGCATTGACAGCCCAGGAAAAGGCGGACAGGGTGATCCGCCAGGCGGAAATTTCTGAAACGCAGGATAAAGAAAATGGAAGTATTATGGTACTACTGACGGATGGAGCTATGAGATGAAATGAGAAAAGAAAATGCAGGCTTTCGTACAGCTTTCTTATCGGAAGAAGGTTCAAAGCTACTAAACAGAGATTATTTTGCATTTGTAGAACTGGATAAGTTTGCCTGCTATGTGGCGGCGGATAGTCTGGATGAGGAGAAAACCCAAAACAGTGCAGAAATTGTTGTGAAATGTATTCTCAGAGAGTTTTCAGAACATCCAGCTATGTCAGCTATGTCCATAAAACGAAATTTAAGGAAAGCTCATAAGGAGCTGCTTTCAGATAAGGCAGGGATGCGTCTTCGGGCAAGCGTTTCTCTGATTGTTACCGATTATGTCAAATTCCGGTATGTCAATGTGGGAAACAGCAGGGCTTTGTTAATCAGAAATGATCGTATTTTATATGAAAGCAAGGATCAGTCACTGACAGAAAATATGGTGGAGGCTGAAATGCTGCCCAAGGATAAGGCGGCAGCCCATGAGGAAAGAAATAACTTGTATTCTTATCTGGGGCAGATAGATGCAAGACCTCAGTTTCAGGTTTCTGGAAAGAAAAAGCTGGCAAACGGAGATATCCTGCTTTTAGCTACCAGAGGAACCTGGGAAAACTTAAGTAATGCGCAGCTGTTAGAATGCGCAAAGGAAGTAAGCACGCCTTTGGAATTGGCGGATAATGTGGAAGAGTTAATTTTAGGCAGGCTGAAACCTGAAATTGATAATTATACCATTGCGGTTACCTTTGTGGATAAGATATATCTGAATCCGAAAAAACGGTGGAGCGTAAAGAAAATTCTTGCCATTGTAATCCCCATTATAGTGATTTTACTGATACTTTTTATTGGTCTTTATGTGCGGTACCGCATTCGTGAGGGGAAACGCTCTGATATGGAGCAGTACATAGAAAGTGCGGAAGAATATGTTTCTTACAATAATTATGAAAAGGCGGCTGAGGATTACCGGGCAGCCCAGGAACTGGCCAAATCCCTGAAAGCAAAGGATGATCAGGAAAAAATTGGAACCTACATTCTTCTTTTAGAGCAGATCATGCAGGCGGATGGCGTCATGTCAGATGAGGACTATGAAAAAGCATTGGAGCTTTATGAAAGCGCTGAAAAGCTTGCAAAAGAATCAGGGGGTATCGGGCTGGAATATATCAAAGAGCAGAAGGAAAAGATTGCAGATTATATAGAGCTATTTGAATTGCTGGAATCCGCGGAGCAAAAAGAAGATTACGGAGATTATGCAGGGGCGATAGAACTTTATAAAAAGGCAAAAACATTGGCGGCATCTCTTTATGATAAGGACAGCAGAAGTGAAGCGCTTGAAAAGCAGCGCTTAGCGGAGGAAACTTTAGAGAGCCTAAGGCAGGAGGAGCTGAAAGCCTTAGAGGAGCGGATTCAAAAAGCAATTGAGGATGAGCAGGTTGCACAGGAGCTGGAAAATCAAAACCTGATGAATGATAAGAAAAATGCGATGGAGCTGGAAAGTAAAGGGAATGACCTGATGAAAAGCGAGGATTATCTAAGCGCCATCACTTACTTTGAAACTGCTATGACAATGTATGAAGATCTGGGGATGGAGGAGCGTGTGGAAACCCTTGCTTCCCAAATTGAATCCTGCAAAAAGCTGGAGGAAGAAGCAAAGAAAAAAGCAGCGGAAGAAGCTGAAAAACAGTCTAAAGAAGCAGCTGCCGCCAAGGAGGCAAGTCAAGCAGCCGAGGCCGCAAGACAGGCAGTACAGGATTTAAAAGAAGCCCAGACAAATCAGGCATTGGAAGATGCAAAGAAAGCGGCCGAGGAAGCAAAAAAGGCAGCTGAAGAGGCAAAAAAAGCAGCAGAAGAAAACAATAAGCCGGATCAGTCTGAAGACAAAGATGATGCAGGAGAAAACCCAGACGGAGGCGGAGGGGATAAAGACAGTGCAGGCGGAGGGGATGGTAGCTGAACTATGGGGCAGTATACATACAAATTATCCAGAGAAAACGTGGAAAAACCAGAATCAAAAGCTGTATATCGATTAGAAGAGCTGCAGGGAATGACTACTTACCAGTTAAAAGAAATCTGTCAGAGAGAACGGCTTGTAGTGCCTATGGGTGCCAGACTGGAAAGAGAAGAACTGATCCGCTTTATCATGCGCTACAGAGGTATCAGAGAATACAGACAGATTAAGGATTTTGCTGAAGGCGGTATGGAGGCATTACAGGAGCTGATTGGCAAAATAGAGCTGAAACCGGATGCTTCATCAGAAATTGCATTTCCTGCCCATCTTGTTTTGTATGAGGGAGAAGGAATCGAACTGACAGACCATTATGAGGTTGGTAGTGATCTTAATTTGTATGAAGGAAATGTGCTGTTGGTAGACGAAAAATATCAGGTTTATACCTGCTTTTACTTAAAAAGAGTGGAAGATAAGGGATTTTTTCTGATGAAAGGGAAAAATGTTCCCATTTTGAAAGCAGATGGCCATCGGTACTTTTTGCTTTACTTTAAGCGCGAGGAGATATCAGAAGTCCTTTATGAAATATATCATGGGAAAGAAATCAGTATTCCGAGACAGGCTGTCTGCATTCTCACACCGCTTCTGGCAGTAGATATCAGACAGACGGAAGAAACAGAGCTTCCCCTGATTATTGATTTTGGCAGCGCCAATACTACCCTTGGCATTTACTGTGCAGATGGAAGCACGCAGATTGTCAGGACTGTTGATCTGAGCAGCGGATACTATAGGGAAAGCGAAATGATTCCCAGTATGATTGGAATAAAAGGCGTAGAAAATGAAAAACCGCTCTATTGCTTTGGCTATGAGGCAAAGGAGCTTGCAGGCCATTCCTATCAGGATGAGGACAGCCCCTTATTTTATGATATCAAACGGTGGGTGAGTGCACCAGAGAGAATCCAGCAGGTGATTACCCCGGACGGAATTAAGCTGCAGCTTAAAAGAACAGAAATGCTGGCGGCATTTATGCAGTATTTGATAGATACCGCGCAGCAGCAGTTAAAATGCAGATTTAAAAATATTCAGCTTCTGGCGCCGGTCAGGCAGACAGAGCGTTTTGCCGGAATGTTCAGGGAGCTTTTGCCGGATTTCAATGTGGAATGCACCTTAGATGAAGGAATGGCAGTTCTGTTTCACAGTATTAATGAGCTGATCAATTCTGGCAGATATACAGATGGCTCCTGGTACCAGGCGCTTATTATGGACTGCGGCGGGGGCACAACTGATCTTACCTCAGGGAGGTTTCGAATTCGCAATAACAGAGTGTCTTATGAGGTGGATCTGGAAACCGGATATGAAAATGGAAACACGAATTTTGGCGGCAATAATCTGACGTTTCGTCTTTTACAGCTGTTTAAGATAAGATTTCTTGAGGCCTTAGGATATCAGCAGTTTCACTTTGATCTGGAATCTTATACCGGGGGAAAAAGCCGGATTTATGAAAGCATCGGCCAGCTTTACGAGGAAGCCGAAAGGCTGTTTCCCACACGCTTTCTGGAGTATGAGTCGAAAAGCAGGGAAGAGTATTTCAGAGTAAAAAATAATTATTACTATTTGTTCCGGACTGCAGAGGCCATCAAGGAAAGCTTCTTTCAAAAATCCTTTCAATATGAACTTCAAATTGGCACAGAAGGAGCAGGGGCGAAAGAAAAAGGAATCTTGTTAGATAAGTGGAGATTGTCCGTACGAAACGACGACAGAATTATGCCGCTTCGAAAAGAGCTGTCTTTTACCTTATATCTTTATGAAATTGAAAATCTGCTAAGGCCCGATGTATATGAATTGATGAATCGTTTCCTGGAGAGGTTGTTTATTGACAGAGAACTATCAGATTATAACATGCTGAAACTGACAGGACAGTCCTGTAAATCCAGTTTGTTTACTGAGGCTTTGAAGGAATTTGTACCGGGAAGACTAATCAGGAATGAGCGTGAGGGTGAAAGTGGAAGCCAGCTTAAAATGTGCTGTCTGGAAGGAGCAGTTAGTTACTTTAAGAACTGCAAGCTGGGATATATGAAGGTCAATCATACTTACAAAGTAAACGCCCTTCCTTATGAAATCATGGCATATACCCATGAAAACAAAGAGAAAATACTGATCCACAGCCTGCAGAAGGAACAGGATATTGGCTATATATCAAGATTTAAGATTGGGGAACAGTTGGATTTATATCTCCATGATGAAAAGGGAAAACGGTTGAAAGTATACCATTTTAACTATAATGTAGCAGGGTTTAAGCAGGTAACCCAGGAAGATATCAATGAGAAATATTCCGGCACAGTCATTCAGGAGGAAACCGACATCATACTGGAAGGTGAAATTAAGTTCTTTGTCTGGCCCTCAAAAGAAAAATGGGGATTTTTGGTGCTTCCTGTACTACGGGAAAATGACCTGTTAAGGCAGGGAGAAGAGACCTTTTTTGCATTTGAGGATGATACCTGGGAAGAGAACTTTTTTGACGGAAGGAAGTAGCCTATGTCTGATATGGAGGAAATGATAAAAAAAGAGATTGGTCAGATTGGGGACTTAAGTGAGAGAGTGGTATTCAAGGATATTGTAGAACAGGTTTTTTTGTCTTTGTATGAGACAAATCAGGAGATGTACAGTGCTTTGGAGCACTGCATCATGGATGATTTGTCGTTTGATATCAACCGCTACCGGATCTGCACAGGCATTGTGGAAAAGGAGTATCTGGACAGAACCCATCATCTGCTTTCTCCCATGATAGAAAATGATCTTGCGGAGAACTCTTATGACGCATTTATGATGGATAAGCAGCTACAGGAAAAGGGCTGTGTTTATGTAAAAACATTGTTTTTGGAATGTGATTTTATGCAGATTCAAAAGCTGCTTCAAAAGGAAAAATTTGGTGGAAGCATAAGAACCAGCAAAGACAGCTATCCGGCAGAATTTATTCTAAAAAGGAATGAATCCTACTTAAAAGAAATTGCTCATTTGTATGAGGTGTTTACCAGCAATGGAATTGCCTGGCAGACAGTGAATGCTCCTTATCTATATAAATTTGTGGACGTTTATATGACAAGTGATCTCTGCAAATTTTCACAGGGAGAAGAAATTACTGCAATTGAGCCTGAACTTGAGGAATATGGAGAATGGGCCCATGAAAATTATATTCCTTTATGGAATATCAGGAAGCTTAAGCTTAACAGCGTCGGCTTTCCGGTTCCCTGTGAAGATCACAAAAGCTTTGAGCATGTCATATCTATTCGGGAGTATGGAAATGAGCATGTGTATCTGATTGATGACAGTGCGCATATATTGAATGTGCGCCAGAGTGAAAACCGCCTTCTGGTTATGGGAGATATGCCGGAAGCAAGAAAATGGCAGGTTTATATGATACGCAGCGGTCAGAACAGGAAATTTGAGCGGTTTACTTATCCGGTAATGACAAACCAGAGAAAAGATGAATTTGTAGAGCGTTTCTTTCAGCGTCAGGGTGTGAAGGTCAGGACAGCCTCTGAGCTTAGAAGATTTCTTGAGGGATTCGGCCTTGCAGAATACGTGGAATTTAGCGGCCATGAGCTGACTGACCAGCGGAGGGCAGTTCCAGAAACCTACTCCATGAACAGCTTTATCATAGATGAACTGCGGGACAATGCTTATAGAAAATGCCTGCTGCTTAAATTTAAAGGAAAAGGAAAGAATCGTTTTCTGCTAAGAGACCTTATAAGTTTTCTTGTATCAGAAGTTCAAATGCTGTATCCGGAGTATCTGTGTGAAGGAGAACTGTTATGAATTACCTGTGGGAGATCATGCTTCAGGCAAAAGAACAGGGAATAGAGGCGGATAAAATCAGTTTCAAAGCCGCCCGAAAATACAGCCCCTATATGGAATTGTCTGAAGAATTTTTAAATGTAACCAAAATTGAGGAGCCTTACACGGTGGAAATCAATCCCTATTACCGGTTTCAGCAGATTTTTAAGAATATGTTTCATCCAGACCTGCAGGATTACCCTTCGTTAAGGAATGGGCTCTTTCAGCTATTGATCCACCAGCTTTCCGAAAATGACCTAAAAATGGGGATGACCAAAGAAGAATATTACAAAAAGCTTTTAGGAAGCGCTGTTACAGAGGGGATTTACGGAAGGGAAGCGGCACAGGCCTTTGCTCTTTTTGAGCAAAAGGAGAAAGAAATTCTTTTGCAGGGCATGTTGATTTTATACCGCGCAGGAGAAAGCATTGCATTGTTCCGGCAGGTGATCTGCGCCTTAATTGCTAATTGTATTGTTTATAACAGCAACGATGATCCTTACGAAATTCTTCTTTTCATAGGGAAAAAAGAAAGTGAAAGCCTAAAGCGGAAGGTGGCATTTATTATCAATCAGTTTGCAGGCATCAGATATCATATAGATATTTATTACGAATATCATTTTGGAATTATTGGGATTGAAGAGACGATGGAAATCGGAGAAATTGCAATCTGTTAGGAGGAAAATCAGATGTTCAAATTTGAGGCTCCCGTATTTGTACATAAAAATATCTTAAAAAAAGACATGCTAGAGGAGCTGCGGGACTATCCCCTTATGGTCAGCAAAATGATGCTGGCAGACTGTAGCGACGGAGTTTTGAAAGGAACCGGTATCACATGGGAGGATGGTGTTCTTAAAGTGCATCCCGGTCTTATCCTGCATGGAGGCAATATTTACAGAATGGAGGAAGCCTGCAGCCTGCGCTGCCCTCCGGCATCCCAGCTTACTTACGTGAAAGTGCGTTTTGTCACTATGGATTATGAAAAAGACCGCATGGGCGGATTTGGAGACGTTTATCTTGATGACAGACTTCCCGAGCAGGGGGAGATCGAACTTGGGAGATTCCGCCTTCAGGAAGGGGCGCGCCTTAGATGTGAGTATGAAAACTTCGAGGATTATCAGACAGAATTTGATACGGTGAACCGGATTCACATGCCCTATGTCTGCCCCGGCGGCGTTAGCTTATGGCCGGAGCTTTTCATGGAATTTGCTTTGGAGCTTTTGAAAACAGGAACAGAAGATAGCTATGATATTTCTTTTGCCATGCAGATTCTTGGAAGCAAAGGACAGATTTCACAGGAACTTGTAACTTTTTATGTGGAAAAGCGCATGGGAAAGAAAGTCATGGATTGGTCCAATCAGGTTATTTTTGAAAAGTTATTGAACATTTTAAAAGAACAAAAGGCAGGAAATGGCGGACTGAAAAGACAGCAGAACAACACAAAACAAATGCTGCTTTTATAAATCAGGCAGGGGGTATAGATATGGAATTTGTAGATGAGCGGATTGCAATGTTAGAGCGGGAATACAGAAGACAGAAAAGAGAAGAAGCTAAGGCGGAGGAAGAAAGACTTCACGGGGCAGAAGAAGAAAGTATTGTACCGGAAATAACATTAGAAGAAATGCTGGAAGCTGTGCGGGAAGGAAGTGTGACATTACCAAATGGCAAAACTCATGTATTTGAAACCAGAATCTATTTCGAGGACAGAATTCCAATGGTACTAATACGGAACTTTTATACCGGAGTAAAGGAAGATACGGGAGTTGCCATTTTTGTAAACCATGACCAGAATGCAAGCCAGATTCTGACAGTGTCAGATAAGAAGCTTGAAAATGTGAGCATTGGAAAGTGGAAGAAACAATTGGTGAACAGTATGAAAATGTCTGGAACTTACGCACAGGTGATTAAAGAAATTGTATTGGAAAATCTGGATTATCTGATTTACCGTACGCCAACAGGCAAGGGATGGACCTATAACCTGATCTTTCGTATCCGATATGGCAGTAACCGGGTGGTAGGAAATTACAACTGTTTTGAAAAGGATAAGGATACTTATGGATTATTACTGGAAGCATTGGTGCTCAGGTTGAATGAACTTTTATCAGAACCTTTAAGGGAAGCTGTGAAAGGAGAGTAGCACAAAATGAAAAATGCAATTACCTATAAAGACCTGTATCTGTCTTTAGGAGAAGTGATTTCCATTGAAGAACTGGAAATTCTGCAAAGGCCTAATCATCATGGGGAACTTCGTCTTTTGGCTGTGCTTGATAATCAGCCGGAGGAAATGGCTTTTTATGAGATGCCGGAAACAGTGACAGTAAATTACATGGAAGATGGCAGAGAAAAGATTCTTTTTAAGGGAATGATTGTTGACAGCAGTATGAAGCGGGTGGGCAATCACAGGAAAGTGAAGCTGAAAGCATATGATGCAACTTATCAGCTGGATCTGAAACGTAAGACCAGATCCTTTCAAAATATAGCAAGAACGAATCACTCTGTTATTTCTGAGATTATGGAAAATTATCCGGGATGCATCTGTACCAAAAATATCCCGGAGGAAGCTATTGGGCAGATATGGTTCCAATATGAGGAAACAGATTGGGAATTTTTATGTCGTTTTGCCAGCAGGTATTCTGACAGCCTGTATGCAGATGCAACATATGGGAGCGCGCGCTTTCAGGCAGGCTTGTCTTCTCAAAATATTGATACTGACTGGGAAAAGAGTCCATACCGGATGGGAAAAGATTTGGAACGCTATGATAATTTATCCCAAAACGGATTCCCCAATTTGGAGTCTGGAGAGTTTGTAGAATATTTTATTGACAGCTATGAAATGTACACTTTGGGAAGCAGGCTCACATTTAAAGGAAAGCAGTGGTATATCAGCAGTTTAAAAAGAAAATTAAAAGAAGGGCTTCTGGTATGCACTTATGAACTCAGGCTGAAAGGAGCTATGCTGACCACACGAAAATATAACGGACGTATCACCGGAATATCGGCAGATGGAAAAATTGCAGCAGTAAAAAGGGATAAGGTTCAGGTAACGCTGAATGAAGATACCTCTCGTGAGCAGGGAACCTATTGGTTTCCATTTTCTACAGTGGCGGCATCCTCTGATGGAAGCGGATGGTATAGTATGCCCGAAAAGGGAGACAGTATCCGCGTATATTTTCCTACAAGAGATGAAAAGGAAGCCTATGTAATTACCAAGCATGACAGCCACATGCCGGCATCACCACCTTCTGGGAGCGGCGCATCGGGAAATAGTGGAAGCACATCCGGCGGCGGGGGCTATTCCGGCGGTGGAGGTGGAAGTTCATCCGGCAGCAGTGGAGGTTCATCCGGTGGTGGTGGCGGAAATTCATACGCCAGCAGCGGAGGGTACTCAGGCGGTGGGAGCAGCGCATCGGGAGGCACCGGAAGTACCGGAATAGGTGCCGGAGGCGCCGCTGCAATGGCAGCAGCAGATGCGGCAGCCGAAAAGAAGGAAAATCCTATGGATGATCCTTCCAAAAGAAATATTTTTACCAAGGATGGAAATGTGCTTCAAATGGTGCCTGACGGAGTTTTAATGACAGCGGGGAAATCCAGTATTGCCATGTTTAAAACCGGAAACATCAATTTCATAGCACCGGCAGGCATCACAATCAGCGCAGGAAAACAGATCAGCGTCAGTGGAAAAAACATTACCCTTGAGGCAGGGACTATGATACAGCTGAAAGATGATGCAGGCGCATCGGTAGGGGTATATAAAAAGGCAATTAATTTAAAAGCAAAAGAAATTTATGAAAACTAATTGAGAGTTATAGCGCACGAGGAGGAACGGAAAGTATGGCATATGGTCTTCATGATTTGGAGCTTACAGGTTTACAGATCAAAACAATTCTTTCAGTGCACATTCTGCATAAACCGGGAGAACATGGGGTGATGGAGCTTACCGCTGACCTTGGGGAGGAAAATGGAGATTTTCCTATTCATGAGACAGGAAGCAGCCAGAAGATTGCTCTTTTTGAAAAAAGAAATGGAAAAAGAAATCCGTTATTTTTTGGTATTATTGCAGGGCTTGAGGTTCAAAGCGTGGGGAAAAGCTATCACGTAACAGTGAAAGCATATACCTACAGCTATCTGCTGGATATTCAAAGAAAGTCCCGCTCTTTTCAGGATACATCAATGACTATGGGAGCACTGATAAAGGGGATTGTAGGAGAATATGGCGGGGAATCTCAAGTACTGTTTCCTGACCGGGCAATTGGAGAAATTGCAGTGCAGTATGATGAGACGGACTGGCAGTTTTTGAAAAGAATGTTGTCTGTATGGCACATACCAATAGCGTGCAGTGAGGTAAGAGAGGGGATATGCCTTTATCTGGGAGTGGCGCAGATACCGGCAAGGCAGGTCATATCTTCTGTGGAAAAAATCTGGAAAGATATGGATGAACTTTCCTATTGGCAGGAAGCGGGGGAAGGAGTGGCAGACGAGGCATTTATAGCCTATCACCTAAAGCTGGATAATCATATGCCCCTCTATGCATCTGTTGATTACAGAGGAAGAAGCCTGACGCTGGCAGAACTTGCATATAAAACTATAGGAAGTACTGTGTATGAGTTTGTCACATTAAAGAAAAAGGAAGGAATCCTGCAAAAGACCATTTACCCCATGAAACTGGTGGGCAGTGCCTTAGAGGGAACAATCCTTAATATTAAAGGGGAAAAGGTGCAGATTCATTTAAAAATTGATGATGCTTATCCGGGAAATGACTGTTACTGGTTTCCTTTTTCAACGCCTTCCGCATCCTCCGATGGGAGCGGCTGGTACTGTATGCCTGAAAAGGGAGATCAGGTAAGAATTTATTTTCCCTCAAAAAAGACGGGAGAAGTAATTGCCATCAGTGCAGTCAGTACCTATGAGTCCCCCGCTGCAAAAGCAGCAGGAGGAAGCCCGGGAAGCACCCAGGCTTCTGGAAGTAGCTCCGGCGGCGGAAATTCTTCCGGCAAAGAAAGTTTTCATGGAGGTGGTTCCTCTGGCAGCAGCGGTTCAAGCAGCGGCAGTTCCGGTGGTGGCGGAAGTACAGGCAGCTTTGGCGGTGGTGGAGGATCGGGCGCAGGAATCCCGGCAGGTGCAGCAGCTGGATCTGCGGCAGGGGCGGCGGCTCCTTTAGCAGCGGCAGGGGCAGATGCAGCGGAAGATACCGGGAAGGATAAGATGAGCGATCCGGCTACAAAATATCTGCGGGTGCCAAGCGGACAGCAGATTAAGCTTGCACCTGATGGAATTAAAGTGTTGTGCAGCGGCGGAAGTGTAAAGATAGAAGTTTTAAAAAGCGGAAGAATCAACATATCGGCCAATGACAGCATTCAAATCTCCGCCCAGAATGACATTACCTTAAGAGCCAAATATTCTATGAAGGTACAATGCAAGGAAACTGCGTATCTGGCATCCCAAATGGGAGGGAATATCTATATGAATGACGAAGGGAAACTGATCATTCAGGGTACGGAGGTTCATGTGAATTAGCTGGAGGAAAGGATGAAAGATGACAAGAGCGGAAGCGTGGGAAAAATTTCAGGCAGATCATCAAAAAAGACAGGAAGAGCTGCGGCAGGTCTTCTGGGACAACTTACAGGAAAGACTTGGCGGATTGATGGAGTGCATTTATGCAGCCTTTGAGGAAATTGGAAAACAGGCAGAGGAGCAGAAGAAAGAAGACTGCATGTACTTTCTTTACTCCCTGCAAAGGTGTGATCTTTTGAGGGGAAAAGCAGTTGTCAGGCTGGATGTTTCAAATATGGAATGGTATCTGGATGAGACACCACTGTCTGCTTCCTTTGATATTACCTTCCTTTTTCAGGAACACTTTGCATGGCAGGAAGAGCTTCTTCTGGATATGCGGGAGTATATGGGAAAGGTAAATAAATATGATGTTGATGCACTGGTACAGGATGAAATCATGCTGTGCAGCCAGCTGATTACCCATATCCTGCGGTTTGCTTTCCGCAGCCTGGAACAACAGGAGGTATTTAGCAGTATTAAGAAACTGCCCTTCTGGGTGATACGCTGGGGGGAATACAAGGATTACAGCGAGATCGTCATACAGGTAAAGCGAGACACAAGAGGACAGGAGGTATGGGAGGACAGGCTGAAGCAGTATGAAGAGAATCCTGAGATACTGACCGCAGATTACTGGTACAGGGAGAATTTAACGAAAGGGGACTGCCAGGGGAAAAACCTTTTCTTTATTGTCTTTGAAGAGTGCCAGTTAAAAGGAATTGACTTTAGCAGGGCTGACCTTTCAGGAGCCAGATTTATCAGATGCCGGATCGAAGAATGCAGTTTTGCAGATGCAAATCTCCATCAGGCCGATTTTGAAGACTGTCAGTTTTTTGAAAATGAATTTAAAAATGCCGGATTAGTGCAGGCAACCTTTTCAGAAGAAGGTTTTCAGCCGGAGCTGTTTGATGAGAAGCAGCTTGCAGAGCTGTTGATCGTAGAGGATATGGGAAAAGCGGAGGAGGAATCACAATGAACAGGTATTTTTTCATGGAACAGGATAATACCCTGATGGATGTAATCGGCCTTAGGGATTTTGATATCTATGGAAGCCGCCATATCTTTACCTGGGAAGATGCGGAAAAGATGAATGATATCACTCCCCTGTATCTGGATGAGGCCAAAGGAGAGTGCGCACCTGATTTTATTAAAAGTCCGGTTTATATGGTGTCAGAAATGGCAAAAAAGGTAATCGATATGTATGAGGATGACCTGATCTTTAAAAAGATTGTGCTGATCCATAAGGAGGAATCAAAGCAGCTTGTCTATTTCCATCTGCTGTTAAAGGAGATTGAGGCAGTGGATAAGGATACGGAATATTACCCCAACGGTATGGAAAAGCGGCTTATTTTAAACAGGGAGAAGATTGGAGAACACAGGGCGTTCCTGCCTGCGGACAGCAGGGTAAAGCTTCCAGTGGTAAGCCTTGAGGTGGTGGAAAGCCTGTTAAGACGCCATGTGATGGGGGTTACATTTAAGGAAATCGAGGTGAAATAAATGGCAGGAATTGATGATACCTATATTGTACATTGTGCACAGACTGTCTGCGACTTTGGAATGCGTTCAAGTATGCTGGTTTTAGAGGAAAGTCATGGGGTATTTTTGAAAAATCGGGCGCAGATCACAATCAAAGACTGTAAGACGGAAAATATAATCTGTTTTGGAGGGTGTATGAGTCCGGAGAATCCCAGCACAATAGAGGCGGCAAAAGAAATAGCAAGGGATGTGGCAGAGCAGACTCAGATGGATTTTGAAGATCAGGTTTCGGACATTTTCACCCAGGAATCGGAGGATGGCAAAAAGTTTATGGCCTGCTATGGGGAATGCGAGCCTGAAATCGTATCCGTAGAATGGGACAAAGAAAAGGAAGACGTTTATGTGGAGCCGGGGAAAAAGGCGCTGATCGGAGCAGCTACACTTACCTGCAAATATGGCGGAATTATAAAGATCATATCCACAGGACAGCCGGAGGAAGGATAACACTCTTATAAAGGAAACGAAGGAGGAGGCGTCAGACCATGATGTTAACATACCATAACCTGAATATTGAGATACAGACGGAAGGAATCATCAGCATTGCTTCCCTTCATATCATGCAGAGACTGAATGAGCATGGGAAAGCCATGATCAAGGCAGTTGTAGAGGAAGAGAAAGCTATGGAGATGGTGGAGCAGGCTGTAAGCAGCCTGTCGGTGCGCATCAGCCGCAGGGATGCAAAAAAGCAGACCGTTTTCTGTGGAAGGATCGAAGAGATCCGGACAGAAAAGGAAAATGGCCTGTTCTATCTGTATATGGATTTCAGCGGATATACCAGGGAATGGGATCTGACGGACAAGAGCCAGAGTTACTGTAAAGGAAACGATACTTATGAACAGGTTCTAAATAAGGCCCTGTCAGAGTACGAAAAGGCACAGATCAGGGATGAGGCCACAGGCGGGGCCAGGATTCCGGGCATTCTGATGCAGTACGAGGAAACAGACTGGACTTTTCTTAAGAGGCTTGCCAGCCATTTTTCCACCTTTGTCCTAGCAGACAATACAGCGGAATACGGAAAGGCTTATTTCGGAATTCCCCATATGGATTATGGCACTGTGCTTTGTGAGGAAGAGTATACCCTGCTTAAGGGGAAGGAGCGGTATGAAAAGCTGGAGGATACGGGAGATCTTATGCCCCAGGAGATGATGAGCTGGCGGCTTAAAAGCCTTAAGCATATGCAGTTTGGCGAGCAGGTCATGCTGGGATATATTGAGACTGTGGTGACAGCAGTAGATATCAGGACAGAGATGGAGGATCTGGTCTATGAATATGAGCTGTCAAGAAGAAAGGGAATCCTTACTTCCAGAAAGACCAACCCTAAAATTTACGGTATGAGCATACCGGCTACAGTTAAGGAAAGAAAGGGAAACCAGGTCAGGGTACAGTTGGACATTGATCCTTCTTATGAGCCATCCAGCGACCTCAAGTGGTTTACCTATGCCATAGAAACCAGCAACTTTTACTGTATGCCGGAGGAAGGGAGCAGGGTGCATATCTACTTTCCCAGTCATGAGGAACAGAGTGCTATGGCAGTCCATGCGCTGAGAATGGGCGGCAGCTCCGGCACAGGGGCAGGAAGCGGAGGAAGTGGCGGCGCATCCGGCAGCAGCCATGCTCCATCTGGCAGCAGCCAGTCAGGGGGCGGAGAAAGCGCCTATGGCAGTTCTTCAGGAAGCACGGAAAGCAGCGGCTCATCAGGAGGCGGCGTGGGCAGCGGTGAAAGTGCGCCCACAGGAGGCGGTACGGGCGGCGGCGGAAGTATGCCCGCAGGCGGCGCAGCAATGGCGGCGGCTGCTGCGGAAAAGGGAGAACAGCAGGAAGAGGAAAAAGATCCTGATTACAAAGTGTTTTCCGATCCCAGCGGCTCCTACTTAGAGCTGGCCCCCTATGGAATCACCTTTTCACCGGGAAACGGTTCCACAGCCATGACGCTGCAGAGAACAGGCTCATTATCCTTGTCAGGCCTTCATATCAATTTTTTCAGTGACAAGAGCAATATCCTTGTGGGAACAGGAAAAAAGGGAAATGTAGAGACGGTTTATGTGGAGGCGGAAGAGAGCCTCCAGATGTCCTTAAAGGGTGGCGACAGCCAGATCACCATGAATGAGGAGACCAACATAATCGCCACCTTTGTAAGGAAAGATGCGGAATTAAAGAATCCGGCCCTGCCCCTTGCCAGCGAGGTGCGCAGTGAGCTTACCGCAACCGATGCCCAGGATCGTGCAGATGCCAACGCCCAGTCGAAAGACGGGCTGATGGAACAGGCTGAGCAAATGAAGGCAGATCTTCTTGCAGAGAAGGAGAAAGAGGCCCAGTCCAAGATACGCAGCGGCATTTTAAGTATACTTACGGTGGT
>DKUR01000107.1 GCA_002490775.1 Lachnospiraceae bacterium UBA7199
CATTTTCAAAAGTTATTGACATCTGATTTTTCCAGTGTGAGCCGCGCGGACGAACTAGGGAAACCGCTTGCCAAATAAGAAATTTAATTACAAAACAAAGTTGCAAGTGTGTTTTTTATGGGTGGAAACTTTTAAAAGTAACTGTTATAATAAAGAACATATCTGGCAGGTATTTCGAATAAAGGGTGAAAAAGCAGGAAATAAGAGGTGGTCTTATGTCCCAAATAGCAGGATTAACCAGACCGTACATACAGGTAAAGCGGGAAAAAACAAATGTAGTTGCCTATGGCGGAGACCAGGGTTTCTTTCAGAATGCTTCCGAAAAAGCAGAGGATGAAAGAAAAAAACGCATGGGATGTGGAATCGTAGCCTTTGGTGATCTCCTTCTTTATTTGGCAGGGAGTGGTTCGGTTTATCAGATCCGGGAAAACAAAAAATATTCAGGCAGGATGCTTTCAGAAAGCGAATATAAGGATTGGTTCAATTTTATTTATGAGTTTCTGGGTGGTTTGCCGGAGAAAAGAAACAGGGGACTTAGCGGCTTTAGGCTGAGCCGAAAGTTTAATCAGATGGCCGCCGCCGGAAACTGGAAGCTGAGAGCTGTCTGGGGATGGAGCGGTAAAAAATTATTTAAAAGAATGACAGAGATGTTGGGAAAAGATATTCCGGTGATTTTGTGTATTCCTATGATGCTTTTTAAAAAAGACAAAGGAAAGGGAGCTGCATTTTATAAAAGAGAGGGAAAAGTATTTCATAAGGCATGTGTGGTTTCAGAGCATTATGTGATAGTAACAGAAATTTTTGAAGAAAAGGAAAATATTTATCTTGGAATATCTTCTTGGGGAGAAAAATATTATGTAAACTGGAATGAGTATGAGGAATTGATACATGCACATTTTCTGGGTACAATATTAGGGAATATTTTATATATCAAATGAAAGAAAAAGGTTTGTGGTAATGAAGAAATACAATATGCTTACAGATAGTGCAGGAAAATCTTTATTCTTTTTTGCACTTCCCATGATTTTAGGAAATCTTTTTCAGCAGTTTTATTCTACGGTAGATTCGATTATTGTAGGGCAGTTTGTTGGGGAGGAAGCGCTTGCTGCAGTTGGGGCATCCTATTCACTAACTACAGTATTTATAATGATTGCTATCGGGGGAGGAATTGGGGCTTCGGTAATCACATCCCAATATCTGGGGGCAGCACTTTATCAAAGGATGAAAACCTCTGTTAATACAGCTTTGCTTTCCTTTTTAGCGGTAAGTGTTTTGCTGGGCGGGATTGGTTTGATTTTCAGCAGAAGCATACTGATTTCACTTAATACTCCCGATAATATTTTAGAAGATGCAATCTTATATCTGAAGATTTATTTTGCAGGTCTTCCATTTCTCTTTATGTATAATATATTATCATCTATTTTTAATGCATTGGGAAACTCAAAGACGCCTTTGTATTTGTTGATCTTTTCTTCCTTGCTGAATATTGTAATGGATCTGGCGCTGGTTGGAGGGTTTGGACTTGGAGTGGCAGGTGCGGCAGCGGCAACGGTGTTTGCCCAGGGACTTTCAGCAGTGATTTCTTTTTGCCTGCTGTTAAGGACATTGAAGCATTATGATAAGCAGGAGGGAGAAAAAGCACTGTTTGATGTGCAGATGTTGGGAAATATGGTAAAAGTGGCAATCCCTTCTATGGTGCAGCAGTCTATTGTTTCTATTGGCATGCTGCTTGTACAGTCTGTAGTAAACGGTTTTGGCTCTTCTGTTTTGGCAGGGTACACAGCGGGAATGCGTATTGAATCCATCTGCGTGGTGCCTATGATCGCATCGGGAAATGCAGTTTCCACTTTTACAGCGCAGAACCTTGGTGCGGGGCAGATCGAACGGGTAAAGAAGGGATATCTTGCAGCGGTGAAAATGGTGGCAGCTTTTGCAGTGATTATTTGTCTGGCGCTCACTCTTTTCCATGAATCTATTATCAGGTCATTTTTAGAGGCTGGCAGTGAAGCGGCCGCTTTTGAAACGGGCAACTCTTACCTTACCTTTATTGCATTTTTCTTTGTATTTCTGGGGTTAAAGGCAATTACAGACGGTGTTTTAAGAGGAGCCGGAGATGTAGTAGTATTCACTTTGGCAAACCTGATCAATTTAGGCATACGGGTGGTTGCAGCTTTTACCTTGGCGCCTTTGATAGGTGTTCAGGGTGTATGGTTTGCAGTTCCTATGGGATGGGCATCTAATTACCTGATTTCTCTGATCAGATATTTATCAGGAAAATGGAGCAGAAAGAAGTTGATAAAGGCAGAGCAGTAGTAGTACAATACAGGTAAGTTTTATGATATACGTACAAGGAGGAAGCAGCTATGCAGCTTTTGGAGGAGAGAATCCGCAAGGATGGTGTTGTAAAGCGGGGCAATGTACTTAAGGTGGACAGCTTTTTAAATCATCAGATGGATGTTGAACTATTTAATGAAATGGGAAAGGAGTTCAGACGTTTGTTTCCCAGTGACAAAATCAATAAGATACTGACCATTGAAGCTTCTGGAATTGGAATTGCATGTATTGCTGCCCAGTATTTTCATGTACCAGTGGTATTTGCCAAGAAATCACAGAGCATTAATTTGGATGGGGAACAGTATTGTACAAAGATAGAGTCTTTTACCCATAAAAGAGTATATGATGTGATTGTTTCCAAAAAATATTTGGGGAAAGAGGATCATGTGCTGATCATTGACGACTTTCTCGCCAACGGATGTGCTGTGGCTGGTTTGATTGATTTGGTACAAAGTGCAGGCGCATCTGTGGAAGGCGTGGGAATTGCGGTGGAGAAGGGATTTCAGTCAGGCGGAAAGCTTCTCAGGGATAAAGGCGTCCGTGTGGAGTCCTTAGCAATTATAGACAGTATGGATGATGAGAGCGGGGAAATTGTTTTCCGCTGATTTTTAAAAATAGATAGAAGCTTGGTTCAAGGATACTTGTACTGTAAAAATTCCCATATGCGCTCCGGGAGAAGCATATGGGGATTTTTGTGTGTCTGGTGGCATGTCATTCAAAAGATTTAAAAATATGAAATCATATTGATTTTAGTTATTGGGCAACCCCATCGCTGTCATTTGCAGGTGTCTGAGGGTTTGCAGCGGCAGCCTGTGCGGCGGCGTCAAGTTGTTGCTGCTGCAATGCAGCCTGAGCAGCGGCAATTTCATTCCGCTGTTGCTCTATAAGGGCTTCTGCATTTGGCTGGGCAAAGAATTCGGCGTTATGCTGGCAAAGTCCTGTCTGATTTACAGGAACAGTGGTAACACTGCCATCTTCACCCACTACCTGCTGGGGAACAGTGCCGGAACCCTGAAGCAGTGACGGATGTTCAGGAGGAGTAAGTTCAAGCACACCAGCTACTTTAAAAGGACATTGCTCGCTGGCAGGAAGGTTGCTGTACTGGCAGATCATACCCTGATAATGGGCATCACAGCTTTCTGTAGGAACTGTTCCTTCTGCAAAGTATTCGGACCTTAAAGTACCATCACAAAGCCCTGCAATAGGCAGTTTGCCAGAACGGGAACATACAGTTGCCTGAACAATACCGGAAGGCATCTGGAAAGATTCTCCCGGAAGGTTTTCATGTATTTTAGCCATTGTCATACGCCAGAGTTTTTTGGCTAAATTTCGTTCGTCGCCTCTGCGAAGCTTGGTGTTATTGTCATAACCTGTCCAAACCGTAGCAGTGTAATAAGGTGTATAGCCGGAGAACCACACGTCATTGTAGTCGGAAGTTGTACCGGTTTTTCCGGCAATGGCCATATTGCCAAAATTGACGGAAGCGCCTGTTCCACGGGTGACAACATCTGTCATTGCACTTGTTAACAGCCATGCAGTGGTTTCTTTAATCACCTGCCTTGAGTCAGGCAGAGTGTTGTCAAGAATTACATTACCATCGTGATCTACTACCTTTGTATACAGCTTAGGCTTAATATAGGTGCCACTATTGGCAATAGAAGCATATGCTGCATTTAATTCTTCGTTGGTAACCCCATCAGTTAAGCCGCCTAATGCAAGTGACTGCTGGATATCGGAAAAAATCTGGGTTTCGCCATTTATAGTTACTTCCTTTCGGTCTACAATTGTGGTAAAACCAAAATTTTTAAGATAGTCAAATCCAAGCTGGGGAGTAATAATGGTGAGTGTCTTGACTGCAATAATATTCATGGAGTCAATAATTCCTTGACGCAGGGAATTTAATCCTCTGTATTCGGAACCCCACCAGTTACCTACCGGTCTGCCATTGGCATAATTAAAGGGCGCATCATTTAATACGGTAGCAAGAGTCAGTCCGGCACTATCCAGCGCTGGTGCGTATGCAGCAACGATTTTGAAGGTTGATCCAGGCTGGCGGGTGGTGTCTGTGGCACGGTTTAAGGTTTTGCTTCCCTCTTTGGTACCCCGTCCGCCCACCATAGCAACCACGTAACCAGTATGTTGGTCTTCAATTGTTATTGATACCTGCGGTTGTGGGGTTAAAGAAATGTTTTCATCAAAAACTTCATCTCCCATATCCAGTACAAAATTTTTATATTCTTCTATTTGAGTATATGCCTCTTCCTGAGAGTTATAAATTAAATTAAAGGAAGGGTTTTCTTCTTTAAAATGCTCTCGAAACATTTCAGTACTGTAATTTGCAAAATCTCCATTTGACTGTTTGACGGTCAAAGCATAGTTTAAATACCATCTGGTATCGGCAGGGTAATTTTCTTCGTTGGAAAAAACTTCATCACAGATGGCCTGAATATTAGGATCCTGAGTGGAATAGATCTGAAGGCCGCCGCTGTAAAGAAGAGTAAATGCCTGGGTTTCATTGTATCCTGCCGCCAGAAGATCGTGCATTACATCATCGGTTAATGCGTCTACGAAATATGTATTAACCAGAGTTTCTTCCACTTCTTCATTGACAATTTGTATACGGGAGTAAACATCATCATCCATAGCGGAATCATATTCTGCTTGTGTGATATATCCCTGCTCCAGCATATTATTAAGAACCTTTGCCCGGCGTTCTGCATTTTTTTCCGGATGGGTAATTGGATTAAAACGGGAAGGGTTCTGAGTGATAGCAGCAATTACAGCACATTCAGATAAGTTGAGTGTATTGACTGACTTATTAAAATAACGCAGGGAAGCTGCCTGCACACCGAGAGTATTTTGCCCTAAGTTGATGGTGTTCATGTAATTTAAAAGCACCTCATCCTTGGACATAGTCTTGGTTAATTCAATGGCCAGATACTGCTCCTGTATTTTCCGCTTTAAGCTGTCAGCAAAGCCTTCCTCGCTTGTCCAGTCTGTAAAAACATTGTTTTTAAGAAGCTGCTGGGTGATCGTGCTGGCTCCTTCCGTAAAATGAAAACCATTTGAAATACCTACATAAGCAGCTCTTATAATCCCCTTGATATCAATTCCGTTGTGTTCATAAAAGCGTTCATCTTCTATGGCTACAAAAGCGTGTGCAAGGTCTTCTGGAATCATATCCTGGGTTACAGGAATACGGTTGGAATTCTGTGAAATCAGCTTGGCAGTCTGATTTCCCTCAAGATCGTAAACAAAGGTGGAAAAACCGGTAGGGGTAACGGAAACATTTTCAATGCTGGGTGAAGTGTCAATGACACCCTTGAAAATGCCTATGCCCATACTGATACCGATAATGCCTACCGCCAAAATACCAAGCAGGGAAAGGTTTAAAACTGCAAGCAGAAGCTTTTTCCCAAGCCGGGTGGAAGTAGCATGCAGGGATTTTTGTTTGGCCTTGATCCCTTTTTTACTATAGTTCATATATATGCCTCCATGTAGATTAAGTTCACATCAAACGCTGTCGCACTTCGTACAGCAGCTTATTGATCAAAAATGCAACACTTTAAGTATACCAAAATGTGGGACTGAAATAAAGTTTTTTAATACTTTATTAAGAATTGTTCACAAATAGATACACTTTTATTCTCGTCTGTGATAAACTTCTTTCAGGGGTTTGTCCTATATTTTAAGGAACAAAGGGGTAAAATTTATGTCAGGCAGGGAAATAGAATTTCCTTCATATAATGTGATATATCGACAGGGAAACGGAGTTTATGAAGAAAAAAAATCCCGGTTTATTGCACAGATAGCGCCTGCAGATTCAGAAGAAGCAGCGCTTGCCTTTATTGAGTCGGTGAGAAAAAAGTATTATGATGCCAGACACAATTGTACGGCATTTGTAATAGGCAGCAACAGCCAGATCACCAGATGCAGTGATGATGGGGAACCAAGTGGAACTGCTGGAAAACCAATTTTGGAGGTGCTTTTAGGGGCTAAGGTGACAAATGCGGCGGCAGTGGTGACCAGGTATTTCGGAGGAACACTCCTTGGAACAGGAGGACTGGTCCGCGCTTATACTCAGGCAGCACAGGCGGCTTTGCAGGATGCAGGAATCGGTTTTATGCAGTATGGAGCGGAAATAACAGTAGAAGTGGATTACCCGGATGTATCCAAAGTGCAGTATTTTTTTTCCAGCAGGAAAATTGAAGTGATAGATGCAAGATATACGGAAAAGGCAGCATTTGATATTTGCATTCCGGCAGAGCAAAGGGAGCTGGTTAAGGAAGAACTGATTCAGTTGACTGCTGCCAGAGCACGCATAACAGTCACAAAGGAAGGGTACTATATGAGCAAAGCATCGGTTCAGTCATGAAATGACAAAAATATGAGTGAGCAGAACTGCTGCAGAGTAATACATTGACAAAAAAAGTCGAATGGTCTAAAGTAAAAAAGAGCATTTTTCCTGAAAGGTGGTGGTTTTTATGAAGAAAAGTATAGCAAATAGTAATACTGACATTCCTCCTCATGAGCGGAGCATAAAAATCACATATAAAGGAGAATTGCTATGGAAGAAATCAAAGAGTTCGAAATAATCAAGGAACTACTGGACACAAAGCAGTATACCAGACTCCGTCAGAAGATTGCAGAAATGAATGCAGCAGATATTGCGGTGATCATGGAAGAGCTTAAAGAGGAGGATATTTTAAAGATCTTCCGCATTTTGCCCAAAAATATTGCGGCAGATGTATTTTCTTATTTGGAGGTGGAAAGCCAGCAGTTCATTATTACCAGCCTGTCGGAAAAGGATGCGGCAGGAATTATCAATAATTTGATGGCGGATGATGCTACGGATCTTTTGGAGGAAATGCCTGCAAACGTAGTAAAAAAACTATTAGCCAATGCAAATCCGGAGACTAGGAGAGATATTAACCATCTACTTAGATATCCGGAGGATTCTGCCGGCAGTATTATGACGGTAGAGTATGTAGATTTAAAAGAAAATATGACAGTGGAAGATGCTATTGCCCGTATCAGAAAGATTGGTGTGGACAGTGAGACTATCAATATCTGTTATGTGCTGGATGCAAAAAGAACGCTGGTGGGTACGGTGGCTCTCCGGTATCTGCTGATCAGTTCAGGAGATGCAGTGATCGGGGATATCATGCATGAAAACGTTATTTATATTAATACCCTGATGGACCAGGAAGAGGTTGCCAGACAATTCCAGAAATATGATTTTACCGCAATGCCGGTAGTGGATAATGAAAACCGTTTAGTGGGCATTATTACGGTAGATGATATTGTAGATATTCTCCAGGAAGAGGCTACGGAGGATATGGAAAAGATGGCGGCTATTGTGCCTTCCGATAAGCCTTATATGAAAACAAGTGTGTTTGAAACATGGAAAAAGCGCATGCCCTGGCTTTTGCTGTTAATGATATCAGCAACACTTACAGGCAGCGTGCTTACTACCTTTGAGGATGCGCTGCTGGCATATGGAGCATTGATCGCCTACATTCCCATGCTGATGGACACAGGTGGAAATGCCGGTGGACAGGCCAGTGTTACGATTATCCGCGGCCTTTCTTTAAATGAAATAGAATTCAGTGATGCGTTCCGCGTAGTCTGGAAAGAAATTCGTGTTGCCTGCCTTTGCGGGATTACGCTGGCGGCAGCTAATTTTTTAAAGCTTCTTTTGCTGGATAAGGTTAGTATCATGGTTGCCCTGGTGGTATGTCTGACACTGGTGGCAGCGGTAATTATTGCCAAGTTTGTAGGCTGTACGCTGCCTATGCTTGCCAAAAAGATCGGATTTGATCCGGCAGTTATGGCAAGCCCGTTTATTACAACCATTGTGGATGTGCTGTCATTACTGGTGTATTTCCAGATAGCCACACACTTACTGCACATATAATCAATTCATAAGTCAGGCAATGAGTCGGAGAGAGGCTTGTACTTTCATTTGGCTGATGCTGAAAAATAATATACCCCACAGCGCTGATCT
Source organism: Lachnospiraceae bacterium UBA7199 (assembly GCA_002490775.1). GTDB lineage: Bacteria > Bacillota > Clostridia > Lachnospirales > Lachnospiraceae > Suilimivivens. Next base: position 8,342 of record DKUR01000107.1, read on the forward strand.
GATGCATGTTTGCTGCATCGTCATATGGCTGTGGGGTTGATTAATGTAAGAATATCTTGCAGCGCGTGACATCCTTTGTTAACATTAAGAATGCCTTGCAGCGCATGGCAGTTGGTGTTTATTCTGTTTTGATACAGAAGGCAAAATACCCGGTTCCGGTATCAAACAGTAAACTATAGCTGGAATATTCAAGACAAAATTCCCGCTGGAGTTGTTCCATTGTCATTAAATGACTGCTTTCCAGTTCAAAACCGGAAGAAGAGAAATAAGTGCCAATTTGATTTGTGATCTGTTCAGAAAGCATTTTGAAGGTATTGCTGACCAGCTTATCAACCTTTCTAAACTGCATATTCAGCATAGAGTTTACGATGTGCAAAACCAGTCCATTTTCAAAAATCAAAAAAAACTGTATACGTTTTCCTTCTTTTGAATGATATATTAATCGGCTGATCACACTTTCTCCGAAATTTTCACCGCTATAATGCTCGCTGACTACATCCGCCTGCAGTTTAAAAAATTCCTGCATGGTGTTAGATATGGCATTTTCCAATCCTAAAGCAGCCTCACCCGAATGATCCCTTTTCCATTTGTTAAAGCCTTTTCCTGTAATGGCCCGATCCTCAATCATAATATGGGCAGTCAGCCATCCAAGGCAGATGCCAAGAAAATGATGAATGGATTCCTGTGAATATTTTGATTTTGTCAGGTCCTTTTCAAGTGCAGGGAGAGTTTTATCCCGCATATCATCATGCAGGCGCTTGTGCATTTCATAGCCTTTGTAGCCAATCGCCTGCATATAGGCTTCTTCTTCGGAAAAATGTTTTATAGCATAATTTTTAAAATATTTGATTCCTTCAGCACATGCCCAGGGGCCATTATTTTCATTTTCGCTGAGATAGGTTAATTTGTGTACAATTGAAAAAAGCTTCCGGTGTGCTTTGTCAATGGAATCAACTCCGATATCAAACCGTTTGTTCCATTCTATTTCTTTTGCCATTTTTCTCCTTTATCATAAAAGAAGTATTCCCGTAATTTAGATAATGGAAATACAATCCGGTCACATAACCTTTTTATTATTAATATATGAAAAAGAATTGTTATGTGCCTGTTTAAGGAGAAACAAGGATGCCTGTGTGTCTCAAAGTGCTCTTTAAGGTCAGTTTTGGGAAAGAGAGGCCAAGCGCATCGCTGCACGCTTGCGCATGGTAGGATCTAAAATCTTTTTGCGGATGCGCAGGGAAGCAGGGGTAACTTCTAAAAGCTCGTCTGTATCAATAAATTCAAGGGCTTGCTCCAAGCTGAGTATTTTAGGCGGAGTTAAACGCAGCGCCTCGTCAGCACTGGAGGAACGGGTGTTGGTAAGCTGTTTCTTTTTGCATACATTTAGTTCAATGTCTTCGCCTTTCCCATTCTGGCCTACCACCATGCCGGAATATACTTTCTCACCGGGACCGATAAAGAGGGTGCCGCGTTCCTGCGCATTATACAGTCCGTAGGTAATTGCTTCGCCTGCTTCAAAAGCAATCAGGGAACCCTGCTTTCGGTACTGGATATCTCCTTTATAAGGGCCATAACCGTCAAAGATACTGTTCATAATACCATTTCCTTTAGTATCTGTCATAAATTCACCACGATAGCCAATTAATCCTCTGGAGGGAATGGAAAATTCAAGACGGGTGTAGCCGCCGGAGGAGGTGCCCATGCTCTGTAACTCTCCCTTTCTTTGACTCAGCTTTTCAATAACGGAGCCGGAGAATTCTTCGGGTACGTCAATATAACATAGCTCCATTGGCTCTAATTTTTTCCCATTTTCGTCTGTTTTATAGAGAACCTCTGCTTTGCTTACTGCAAATTCATAACCTTCCCTTCTCATATTTTCGATCAGAACAGACAAATGCAGTTCGCCACGTCCGGAAACCTTAAATGCTTCAGTGGTGTCAGTTTCTTCCACACGCAGGGAAACATCAGTATTCAGTTCCCGGAACAGCCTGTCTCTAATATGCCGGCTGGTCACATATTTTCCTTCCTGGCCGGCAAGAGGAGAGTCATTGACAATAAAGTGCATTGCAATGGTAGGTTCGGAGATTTTTTGAAAAGGAATGGGAACCGGATTTTCCGGGGAGCAGAGGGTATCTCCAATACGGATATCGGAAATGCCGGATATGGCTACGATAGAGCCTACATTGGCCTCGGAAACTTCAACCTTATTCAGTCCGTCAAATTCGTAAAGCTTGCTGATTTTTACCTTTCTTGATGTTTCAGGATCGTGATGATTTACAATCACTACCTCCTGATTTACCCGGACACATCCATTGTCCACTTTGCCTACGCCGATTCTTCCTACATATTCATTATAATCAATGGTGCTGATCAAAACCTGAGTGCCTGCGTCGGGATCACCCTCAGGAGCAGGAATATAGTCAAGAATTGTTTCAAATAAAGGAATCATACTTTTTCCCGGTTCTTTTAAGTCTAAAGTAGCAGTTCCCGTTTTGGCAGATGCAAACACAAAAGGACAGTCAAGCTGGGATTCGTCTGCATCCAGATCCAGAAACAGTTCTAAGACTTCATCCACCACTTCATCAGGGCGGGCTTCCGGGCGGTCAATTTTATTGACGCATACTACCACAGGAAGTTTAAGCTCCAAAGCTTTTCTAAGCACAAATTTTGTCTGTGGCATAGCACCTTCAAAGGCATCTACCACTAAAATAACTCCATTGACCATTTTGAGAACACGTTCCACCTCGCCGCCGAAATCAGCATGTCCAGGGGTATCAATGATGTTGATTTTTGTATTTTTGTATGTCACAGCAGTGTTTTTGGATAAAATGGTGATGCCACGTTCTCTTTCGATATCGTTGGAATCCATGACACGTTCGGCAACTTCCTGATTTGCGCGGAATACGCCGCTTTGCTTTAAAAGTTCATCCACTAACGTGGTTTTTCCGTGATCTACATGAGCAATAATTGCTATGTTTCTTACATCTTCTCTTTTCATTTTCATAATATAGTTTCTCCTCCATATATAAGCCGGAATGCAGTAAACAGCCTGCAATACAGCGCAAATGCAGTATTTATCATATTTCAAACCGTTTAAGTATAGCACCACCTCCAAGGGATTGTAAACATAAATTTGTAAAATAATGCGGTAAATAAAAGGTCTTTTTTGGAAAATTTTTCATATAAATAGTAATACATGACAGGAAAAAATTCTTAAGGAGTAAGAAGGGAGAACAAAAATGACAGATAAGGTAATTGAAAACAACCAGGTGGTAATCATGGGAGAGATCGTAAGTGATTTTGTATTCAGCCATGAAATTTTCGGAGAAGGCTTTTATATGGTAGACGTGAATGTACCAAGGTTAAGCGATTCCAGTGATATTATTCCACTGATGGTATCGGAGCGGTTGATTGACGTAGGTGAGGACTATAAAGGATTAAATATTATGGTTCAGGGGCAGTTCCGTTCCTACAACAGGCATGAAGAGCGAAAAAACAGGCTTGTGCTTTCCGTATTTGCAAGGGAAATTGAGTTTGTGGATGAAACACCGGAAAGTTCAAAAACCAATCAGATTTATCTGGACGGTTATATCTGCAAGGAACCTATTTACAGAAAAACGCCTTTGGGAAGAGAAATTGCCGATCTTTTGCTGGCAGTGAACAGACCTTACGGAAAAAGTGATTATATTCCCTGCATCTGCTGGGGGAGAAATGCCCGCTTTGCAAGCAATTTTTCCGTGGGAACCAGATGTGAAATTTGGGGAAGAATCCAGAGCAGAGAGTATATGAAGAGGCTTTCGGAGGAGGATGCGGAAAAGAGGATCGCATATGAGGTGTCTGTAAGTAAACTAGAGCTTATGGAGGAATAATAAAAAAATTTAATTCAGGTAAATCCTTTTCAATAAGAAAGGCCGCTGCGTTTACGGATGAGAGATCATTTGTGGACAGCGGCTTTTTGCAGTTTTAATAAATTTTTTAAAACTGTCTCATTGCATGGCCGGTCTTTTTAGGTTATGCTTTGGGCAGGAGGGATTAAATTATGGCAAATGAAGATAAAAAAGATTTTAATGCTATGCTTCATGATAGCAAAGATATGCCCAAATTTCAGACTATAACAGATGAAAAGAGTATAAAAAAATATGGCGGAGACAGAATGTACTTTGCGCCTCCTATTGCATATGATAAAGTAATGCGTCTTGTGCCTTTTGGAAAGCTGCTTACAGTAGGGGAAATAAGAGAACATTTTGCCAAACAAAATGGAGCTGATTTTACGGAACCCATTACCGCAGGAATTTTTGTTTCAATAGCAGCATGGGCAAGCTACCAGCGGGAAAATGATAAAACTCCATATTGGAGAACGTTGAAAGCAAACGGAGAATTAAATTCAAAATATCCTGGTGGAACCAAGGCACAAAAAGAAATGCTTGAAAAAGAGGGGCATACTATAATTCAAAAGGGCAGAACAAATATAAAGTACTACGTTAAAGATTATGAGCAGGCATTATTTAAATTTTGATAAAACAGCAATAAAATGGCACATGCTGAATATGTTGAACAAATGTTGATTTTTGCACAATTTTATGATACGATAGGTAACATATTTTAAGTAAATTGCCAAAATGCGGCAGAGAGTATTCATGTGAGGTGTATTATGAGACAGGGAATTGTGCACATATACAGTGGGGACGGACATGGAAAATCACCGGCAGCGCTTGGAGAAGCGGTGATGATGGCAGCTTTGGGAAAGAGTGTAATGATTATACAGTTTTTAAAGGGAAGAGGGCTTGCTGATTCGGAGTTTTTAGGAAGATTGGAACCGGAAATCAAAATTTTCCGGTTTGAAAAGTCGGACGTAAATTTCGCGGAGCTTTCTGATGAGAAAAAAACAGAGGAAATCATCAATATTAAAAACGGTATTAACTTTGCCAAGAAAGTTCTTACCACTGGCGAGTGCGATCTGCTGATTTTAGATGAATTGTTAGGATTGATTGATAACAGTATCATCACAGTGGAAGATGTAAAAAATCTTCTGGAGGCAAGGGATGAGGAAACAGATGTTATCTTGACTGGAATTTCTTTAAATGATGAGATCGGTATGCTGGCGGATGAGATTTCTAAAATAGAAACGGTAAAGGTGCGGTAGCACTTTTTGCAAGATGATAAGCAGGAAATCAAAGCATCTGTGCGTTGACAGTGCTTAGGCATAGTGCTATGATAGTTTCATACAAGATAATTACATAGGATTTTGAGGTAGAGGTTGCGTGTTTTATGAGTAGTTTTTTGGATGTGGCAGGCACAGAAGAAGAAAAATGAAAGGAAAAAACGCCGAAAAAATCTGAAGGCTGTGATCAGATTTTTGGGCATACAGTTAATAACTGTATGACTGTCATCAGCATTTGCGAAAAAGACTGCTGATGGGGCGCTATCCGATGAAGAGGTATTTTGTGGTAGTCGGTGCGCGGAAGGAAGCATCGATTTTTTTTACAAAAAACAAAGGGGATAAATCCTCTGCTCGTCAGGGGGACTCGCATTTTTTTACAAAAAACAAGGAGGATTTGATATGGCAGTTTTTACAGGGGCTGGTGTTGCAATCGTTACACCTTTTAAGGCCAATGGAGAAGTGAACTATGAAAAATTTGCTGAACTTATTGAAGATCAGATAACAGGCGGAACGGATGCAATTATTGTATGCGGAACAACAGGGGAGTCATCCACATTAACTCATGAAGAACATTTGGATGTAATTAAATATTGCGTGGAAAAGGTGGCAGGACGTATTCCTGTAGTGGCAGGTACAGGATCTAACTGTACGGAAACTGCGGTTTACCTTTCCACTGAGGCGGAAAAATTTGGTGCAGATGCTTTGCTTTTAGTTACGCCTTATTATAATAAAGCAACCCAGAATGGCTTGTATAAGCATTATAAGGCGATTGCAGATTCTGTTAAGATTCCATGTATTCTTTACAATGTGCCCAGCCGCACCGGCTGTAATATTGCGCCGGAAACCATTGTTCGCCTGTGCACGGATGTGGAGAATATTGTAGGGGTTAAGGAAGCCAGCGGCAATATCAGCCAGATCGTGAAGCTGATGTCTTTAGCAAATGGAAAGGTTGATTTATATTCAGGAAATGATGATCAGATTGTGCCCCTCCTTGCCCTTGGTGGAAAAGGTGTTATTTCCGTACTGTCTAATGTGGCTCCCAGACAGACGCATGAAATCTGTGCAAAATTCTTTGCAGGAGATATTGAGGGAAGCTGTGCGGAGCAGTATCGGGCAATTCCTCTTTGCAACGCACTTTTTAGTGAGGTGAATCCTATTCCCGTTAAAATGGCGCTTAACCTTATGGGGAAGGAAGCAGGTTCCTTAAGGCCTCCTCTTACAGATATGGAAGAGGAAAATAAGGTTAAGCTTGAAAAGGCTATGAAGGAATATGGAATCTTGTAATTTTAATGGCAATAAGTCAGATAAAAGTGATATAAGGTCTTTCCAGAAAGCAGGAAAGGCCTTATTATATGTATATACCTATTTACCGGAAAATAAGGAGGCATGAAGTTATGACAAAAGTGATTATGCATGGATGTAATGGAAAAATGGGACAGACCATTGCAGGATTGATTGCGGATGATGATGAGATTACACTGGCAGCCGGAGTGGATGCATATGATGAAGGAAAAAATCCTTTTCCTGTATTTAAAAATATAAAGGACTGCGATGTTAAGGCTGATGTAATCATTGATTTCAGTGCTGCACCGGCAGTAGACGGACTTTTAGATTATTGCGTGGCAGAACAGATTCCTTGTGTACTCTGTACCACAGGTCTTAGTGATGGGCAGTTAAAAAAAGTGGAGGAGGCAGCCCAAAAGGTTGCAATCCTTAAGTCTGCCAATATGTCTTTAGGGATCAATATGCTGATGAAGCTGTTAAAGGAAGCAGCTTTGGTTTTAGCACCAGCAGGATTTGATGTAGAGATTGTAGAAAAGCACCATAAGCTTAAAGTGGACGCACCCAGTGGTACAGCGCTTGCTTTGGGAGATTCCATAAATGAGGCGCTGAATAAGGAATATGAATATGTTTATGACAGAAGTGGGAGGAGAGAAAAACGTCCGCAAAAGGAAATTGGGTTTTCGGCAGTCAGAGGGGGAACCATTGTGGGAGAGCATGACGTGATTTTTGCAGGTGCAGACGAAGTAGTGACATTTTCTCATACCGCATATTCCAAGGCTGTTTTTGGAAAGGGTGCGATTCAGGCTGCTAAGTTTTTAAAGGGAAAAACGGCAGGACTTTATAATATGAGTGATGTGATTGGCTGAGCTGACAGCAGCAAAGGAAGGAAAGGACGCGGATATCATATGAATGAACTTGAATTAATGGAGTTAAAGTACTTAAAAAGTCTGGCAAACCAATACCGTAATATTGCAGCAGCTTCTACAGAAATTATCAACCTTCAGGCAATTTTAAACCTGCCTAAGGGAACAGAGCATTTTCTCACAGACATTCATGGAGAGTATGAGCAGTTTAATCATGTACTAAAAAATGGTTCCGGTGCAATTCGGAGACAGATCGATGAAGAATTTGGCAACACCTTAAGTAATAAAGACAAAAAATCCCTGGCAACATTGATTTATTATCCACAGGAAAAGCTGGATATTGTATTAAGGGAAGAAGATAACATTGAGGATTGGTATAAGATCACACTACACAGACTGGTGCAGATTACAAAAAAGGTAGCTTCCAAATATACCAGATCTAAGGTAAGAAAAGCGCTTCCCAAGGACTTTGCTTATATTATTGAGGAGCTGATCACGGAGAAGGCTGATATTTCCGATAAGGAAGGTTATTATAATGAAATTATCCATACCATTATCAGGATTGGAAGGGCACCGGAATTTATTGTGGCATTAAGCAATTTGATTCAGCGCTTGGTGATCGATCATCTTCATATTGTAGGAGATATTTTTGACAGGGGACCGGGACCTCATGTGATCATGGATACGTTGATGAATTATCATTCGGTAGACATTCAGTGGGGAAATCATGATATTGTATGGATGGGAGCGGCGTGCGGACATTTGGCATGTATTGCTACAGTGCTGCGGACTGCAGTCAGGTATGGAAATCTGGATACTTTAGAGGAAGGATATGGAATTAATCTGATTCCGCTGGCGACTTTTGCGTTGGATACTTATCAGGATGTGAACTGTGATGCTTTTGCCATTAAATATAATACGGATTACAACACAAAAGATTTAAGCATGGATATGAAGATACATAAGGCAGTTTCAATTATTCAGTTTAAGCTGGAAGGGCAGATCATAAAAAAACATCCTGAATTTGAGATGGAAGGCAGGCTGCTTTTAGATAAAATAAATTATGAGAAAAAGACAGTTATGGTTTATGGAAAGGAATATTCTATGAAGGATACGGATTTCCCTACCGTAGATCCTGCTGATCCTTATAATCTGACACCCGACGAAGAACAGATGATGGCACGAATCCAGCAGGCATTTTTTAAATGTGAAAAATTGCAGCGTCACGTGCGGTTTTTATACTCCAATGGAGGACTTTATAAGATTCATAATTCCAATCTGCTTTATCATGGATGTGTACCTTTAGACGAGGAGGGAAATTTTAAATCTGTTAATGTGGATGGCAGGCAGTATAGAGGCAGGGCTTTGTATGATGTGTTGGACAATTATGCCAGAAAAGGATATTATGCAAAAAATGATCCGATCGGTATGAGGAAGGCTCAGGATTATATCTGGTATATTTGGACTGGGCCCAATTCTCCGGTATTTGGAAAAGATAAAATGACTACCTTTGAAAGATACTTTATAGAGGACAAAGAAACCCATAAGGAAGTTAAGAACAGTTATTATTCCATGCTGGATCAGGAAGAAGTTATAAATCGAATTTTGGAAGAATTTGGTCTTGATAAAAAGAAGTCCCATATTATTAATGGACACGTGCCGGTAGAGTTAAAAAAGGGAGAGACGCCCATTAAGTGTGATGGAAAGCTTCTTATCATAGATGGTGGTTTTTCTAAAGCATATCAGGGAAAAACGGGTATTGCAGGTTATACGCTGGTGGCCAATTCTCATGGAATGCGTTTGGTGGCTCATGAGCCATTTGAATCAACAGAAGCAGCTATTTTACATGAATCTGATATTTTTTCAGATTCTACTGTAGTAGAAACAGCTCCCATAAGAATCAGGGTTGCAGATACAGATGTAGGTGCGGAACTAAGGGAAAGTATTAAACAGTTAGAGCAGCTCCTGCAGGCTTACAGAGATGGTACGATTATAGAAAAATAAAATGAAACGAAAAGGATGTCGTCTGGGGTACGACATCCTTTTCTGACGTAAGGACCTGCCTGATAAAGAGCCTCCTTACATTGTGCTTAGCGATTTGTCCTGGCTCTTGCAGTTCCGTTATCGCTAGTTGGTGTGGCACTGGCGTTTCCATTGCCATTTGCAGTATTTGTGTTATTGTCTGCATTATTATTGTTGTCATCATTTCCTACCAGGTCGTTTGTGATGTTGGATACGCCGTCAGAAATGTCGTCCACTACGTCTCCTACAGCATTTCCAGCATCATCAAGAATGGAATCTCCATCATTATTGGTTCCTGTGGTGGCACTATTTACATTACCGTTATTATTGCCTGTTGTGCCGTTCATGCCATTGGCATCGTCAGTGCCGCCGGTCATATTTTCAGCAGCATTATTGCCTGTAGTGCCGGTACCTGTTGTTCCGTCAGTGGCAGTAGTGTTTCCCGTAGTGCCATTATTGCCGGTAGTGCCATTTTCAGTGGTGGTGTTGGTATTTCCTGCCATATCGTTTGTGTCGTTTTTGTTTTTGGTTCCGCATGCTGAAAGAACACAAAGCATTGCAAAGACAAGAGATACCGCAATCAGTTTTCTCATATTTTTCATAATTTACCTCCTTATATAAGAACTGCATTAAATGTCAGTTCTATTGCTATTATGTACAAGGAGGAGGAAAATATACATCCAACGGTTTGTTCATGAAATAAGAATCAAAATATGATATACTAAAAAGCAGATAAAAATAAAAAATAGCAAAAAGGATAAAATGATATTATGAGATTCAGACCATGTATTGATATCCATAATGGCAAGGTTAAGCAGATTGTGGGAAGCAGCCTGAAGGATCAGGGAGATAAAGCACTGGAAAATTTTGTGGCTTCTCAGGATGCCGCTTTTTTTGCAAGATTATATTATAAAAAAGGACTGAAAGGCGGGCATATTATTTTGTTGAATCCGCCTGAGAGTGAATATTATGAAAAAACAAGGCAGCAGGCGCTTTCAGCGCTTTCGGCATATCCGAAAGGATTGCAGATTGGAGGTGGAATCAGTCCTTTTAATGCAGAATTTTTTTTAAAAAATGGTGCATCCCATGTAATTGTTACTTCCTATGTTTTTAAAGATGGACAACTTCATTATGACAGATTAAAGGAGATGTTAAATGCTGTTGGCAAAGAACATTTAGTACTGGATTTAAGCTGCCGCAGGAAAGAGAACGAATATTATATTGTGACCGACAGATGGCAGAAATATACGGATGTAAAGTTAAATGCTGAAACCATAGAAAAATTATCCTGCTGCTGTGATGAATTTTTGATTCATGCAGTGGACGTGGAGGGAAAAAGTCAGGGAATCGAGCAGGATCTTGCTGTTCTGCTTGGAAATACGTGTAAAATACCATGTACTTATGCAGGCGGTGTACATGATTTCCATGATCTTGAGCTGTTAAAGGAGCTTGGAAAGGGAAAGCTGGACGTAACGATTGGAAGTGCACTGGATCTTTTTGGCGGAAAAATGAAATTTGAGGATGTGCTTGCTTACATGAAATGAAACAGACAAAGAGTATGAAATATTTTTAAGCAAAAAAAACCTATCTCATACGAGATAGGTCATTTCCTTAATCTGATAAAACAATATTGCAAATTCTAAATAAAATGAAACATTTATATTTAAGAAAAGGCACATCGTGTTACGGATTAATATGTTATAAATAAGCTCTTGCTAATTATAACTTTGTTACGTTTACAGCCTGAGGTCCTTTTTCGCCATTTACTACTTCAAATTCTACAGAAGCGCCTTCTTCAAGAGACTTGAAACCTTCCATATTAAGTCCTGAGTAATGTACGAAAACATCATTTCCTGATTCATCAGAGATGAAACCGTAACCTTTTTGGTTGTTAAACCATTTTACTGTACCTTTATTCATTATAGATACCTCCAAGAATAAATAATAATGCATATCACAGAAACCTGTAACATATTCAGAATATCACAGACATTTCCAAAAGTAAAGAAAATTCTGTAAAAACGTATAGGAAAATATAGCGTCTGAGCTTTCATCATTCATAAGAAAGTTGCCCTATTTTATTCTGTGTGATAAAATGATAATAATTGACCGGAGGTGATAAGCAAATTATGGGACAGCGTCTTAAAAGAAAAAAGAAAGTCACAGTTATGCTGTTGATCGAAAGACAAGACGGCGCCTTGCGGCGGCGCACGATTGGGCCAACCCTTGTGCAGGCAGTTTCGATTGTTTTTTTTCTGCTGGCGGTGGCAGTGGTATGTAAGCTTACCTATGATACGATCACATTAAAACACGTACGAAAAGAAGTAGTTAATCAAACAGCTATCATCAATGATCTTACAGATGAAAATGAGGCTTTAGCAGTGGAGAATTCTACTCTTAGCAATAAGGTAGCAGTTTTAAGTGAAACTGTCTCTAATAAGATGGCCACAGAGGATGCAATTTCCCAGGAAGTGATCGAGGACGCACTGCCTAAGGGATTTCCATTAAGCGGCTCTGCTACCATGAAGGAGGCAGAGGGGGAAGAGCCGATGCTGATATTTACAGCACTGGATGGAACCAATGTGATCACATCAGGAACCGGAATGGTGATCAGTGTGGATGCAGATGAGATTTACGGAACCAGAATCGTGATTGATCATGGAAACGGATATAAATCTGTTTACAGGAATAGTGGAAATGCACTGGTTAAAAATGGTGAGAATCTGGGAAAAGGATATATTTTATATTCAATAGGAGAAGAAAATCAGGAATTGGGTTATCAGATTATGCAGGATGATGCGTATATTGATCCTATGCTGATCATAGAAATAAACGGGTAATTCAAAAGAATTATCCGTTTATTTTTCAATTCGCTTAAATACCAGATCGTAGCCATCATTGCCGTAATTTAAAGAACGGTTTACCCGGCTGATCGTAGCAGTGGAAGCACCGGTTTCCTCTGCAATTTCAAGATAGGTTTTGTGATTTTTCAGCATGGATGCAACTTCAAAACGCTGAGAAAGAGAAAGCAGCTCATTGACAGTGCACAAATCTTCAAAAAAGCTATAACATTCTTCTTTATTTTCCAGACATAAAATGGCCTCAAATAAGTGATCTACAATATTAGTCTGTATTTTCTTGTTCATAGTCTACCTCCGGCGTAATAGATTCATTTATTATTTTTTGGATTTTTATCTGGTTTTTCTTTTGTCTCTGAATGCTTTGCGGAATCATCTTTTGAAGTTGCAGCTTTAAAGCTGTCTACCATTTTTTCAATTAGAAGTCTTTTCACATAGGCATCATAGCTTAGCATACTGATAAAGGAAAATAATTGCAAAACTTCCTGATCTTCTTTTGGGACATCCTTAAATGTTTCCTGTGAAAGGGCAAACTTTTTTACAATATCTTCTTTCAGATGTTCAACTTCTGTTTGTTCCAGACTAAATACTTCTTCATAAATGTGTTCCAGGTTAATGCTTTCGTTTGTATGAAAATACTTTGTAGTAAGAGGATTTAGCAATGTCTGAATATCATTTATGGAAAGAATTCCTTTATAGTAATAAATAAAAATAAGCAGTAAAATATGCTCTTTACTATATTTTTTCTTAATAGGAGGAGGAAGCAGGTCATTTTTTGCATAATTATTGATCATTGTCTTGGTAAGAATCTTATCTTCAGGACTTCTTGTGGTGCTTTTTAGTCGTTTTTCCATGAAGGTAGTTACCTGATCCATATATAAATCAATATTGGGTATATCTGCGGCTTTAATGTGCTGAATTCTTCCCAAGCTTTCTAATATGCTGTTTAATAAGTCATTTCTGTCAATTGTCATATGCATCTGCGCCTTCCCGATAATTCTGATACTTATTATATAGTATTTAAAACCCTATGACAAGTTTTAGATTTCTGGAAATCAGAAAAATAACATTTAAAAAAATTAATAATAAATGAAGACAAATAAAAAACAGTTTCGTTATAATTTATGAAAGTAAGAAATCAGAAAGAGGGTGGAGAAAATAAGTACCGCGGTAAAAGAAAATAAGTGTACCCAGGAAAAGCTGGCGGCATTAATCGATACATATGATAAGCTTGTTTTTTCCATCTGCTATAAACTGACTGGTGATTATTTTGCAGCAGAGGATCTGATGCAGGAAACCTTCTTATCTGCATTTCAAAAATATCAAACTTTTGATGGAAATAACGAAAAAGCATGGATCTGCAGAATTGCAACCAATAAAAGCATTGATTACTTAAGAAGCGCCAGTCATAGAAACGTGCCTACAGAAGATTCTTTTTTTGAAACAGCAGTGGAAAAGCGGGGATCCCCGGAGGATATCTGTATCGAAGAAGAGGTGAAAAGTCAATTGATGGTGCGGTGTGAGAGCTTAAAGCCGCCTTACAATGAAGTGGCAAGAGATTATTACTTAAGGGAATTAAGCGCCAAGGAGATCGCTGCAAGACGCGGTCAGAGCCTGAAAACAATACAAACACAAATTTACAGGGCACGGGAAATGCTTAAGAAGATGTATGGAAAGGAGGAACCGGCATGAGTGGATATCCAACAGATGAAGAATTAGAGCGTATGATCGAACAATTGGAAGCGCAGGAGCTGTACGCACCGAAGCATATGAAAGAGCAGATTTTAAATCAGGCATTCCCAAAACAAACCGTGAAAGAATTTCCCATGTCCGGGAGTGGAACGCGACCGGTTCGGAACTTTACGTATCGTCTTAAAATTATAGCGGGAATGGCAGCCGCAATTATTATGCTAATGATTATCCCCACTGTTACCAGTAATAGAGAGCCGGTATTTTATATGGAGGATAACCAAAACAAGTTAGAAGAAAGTATGGATGCAAATGAACGTTTAGGAGAGAGAACGAGAGAAATCAATCAAAAATTTAACAACTGGTTTGACCGGGTGAATCATTTCAGGCTGGATGCCTTATTTAACATGAACAATGGAGGAATTTATTATGAAGACTAAGAAAAAAAGCAGATTTTTATCATTTTGTTTCTCATTTTTGCCGGGAGCGGCAGAAATGTACATGGGTTTTATGAAAGCAGGAATAAGCCTTATGCTGGTATTTTTTCTGCTGATTGCAGTCAGCGGATGGATTCAGCAGACAATTATTGTACTATTTGATGTGGTGGTTTGGTTTTATGGATTTTTCCATGCCAATCATCTTGCCAGCTTAAGTGATGAGGAATTTGCCCAGGTAGAGGATGAATATTTGTTTGGAATGGATTCATTTCTGGGAGCAAAAGGATACGTGGAGAAGCATCAAAAATGGGTTGCTTACGGATTGATTTTTGTGGGGGTATGCTTTTTATGGAATACATCGACAAATCTGTTGCGCAACATACTTCCAGAGCAATATGACTTTATACCGCGTATGATGTGGAGGATAGGCAGTTATGCTCCAAGTATAGTGATAGGTGCTGGCATTATATTTTTAGGAGTCAGGCTGCTGAATGGGAAAAAGATGGAAATCGTACCGGAAGAAGAAAAAATGTTAACAGAAGATAAGATGGAAGAAAGCAGTGAAGAAAAGCAGCAGCAGGAGGAAAAATAATGGAGAAACAGACGATTAGAATACGACGGGTAGGTTCTGTTACTTTTGGGCTGGTGCTGATTGTCACAGGTGTATTGTTTTTAATCCATTTGTTTCTGCCAAGACTGGATTTTAGAGTAGTTTTTCAATTCTGGCCGCTGATGCTGATCACTTTAGGCGTAGAGGTTCTTTTAGGAAGCAGGCAGAAAACTTATGAGGTAAGAAACGAAAAAGGGCAGATTATTGAGCAGAGCAAAGTGATCTATGATGTGTCGGCAATTGTTCTCACCTTTGCACTTACCGGATTTTCTATGTTAATGGCATTGCTTGACTTTGCTTTTATGAATTCCTTAAGGGTTCATTTTTAATAAGTTCTTGGAAGTGTAAAAGATTAAGAATCTATGAAATGATGGAAATTATAGTACAGGAGGCAGATAAATGGGCTATCTGCCTCCTGAATTATTAACATAAGGATGGCAGGCAAAGCTTGGCATCCGTTGTTTATTTTGCGGCTTCTTCTGCAAAGGAAGTAGTGACAAGATCTTTATAAGGAACCCGTTCGGGAAGTTCGCCTGATTCCTCTAAAATATTCTGAAGAAGGGTGAAGGACTCTTCTTCAAAGATCAAATCAGATTTCCAGGTATCCTGATCGTAATATCGTTTAACGATCGTGGTAAGGGTGTCTAAGTCGGTCTCTTCGAACTGGGGCTGGATGACCTTTGCAATTTCCTCTGGGGTATGGGAAGCTACATATTCCATTCCTTTCTGCAGTGCATTTGTAAATGCCTGGATAGTGTCGGGATTTGCTTCAATATAACTCTTTTTTGCGGAGAAAGCAGTATAGGGGACATAGCCGGAATCTTCGCCCAAGGAAGCTACAACATAACCGTCGCCTTTGGCTTCTAAGGAGGTGGCATGAGGCTCGAATTCAATCGAAAAATCGCCTTGCCCGCCTGAAAAGGCAGCAGCAGTGGAACCAAAATCAATGCTTTGGTCAATGGAAAGATCTGTTTTGGGATCAATGCCATTTTTCTTTAAGATAAATTCAAATACCATTTCCGGCATACCGCCTGCCCGGCCGCCAAGCACAGTGCTTCCTTTGATCATATCCCAACTGAAATTGTCAATGGGCTGCCTGGAAACAAGAAAGTTGCCGGCACGCTGCGTCAACTGAGCAAAATTGACTACATAATCCTGGGTGCCGCCTGCATAAGTATAGATAGTGGACTCGCTTCCCATGAAGCCGATATCAGCTTCATCTGTAAGGACAGCGGTCATGGTTTTATCGGCACCAAATCCAGTTATAAGAGTTAGTTCAATTCCTTCTTCTTTAAAGTATCCTTCTTCAATGGCTACATACATGGGAGCATAAAAAATAGAATGGGCAACTTCATTTAGCGTCACTTTTTTCAGAGAACCATCTGTTGATGCACCATTTCCCTGTGCATTTTGTTTTCCACAGCCCGCAAGTGAGCCGATAAGAAGCAGTGCTGTCAGCAGAAGTGCTGTTATCTTTTTCTTTCGCAAAGAAGGCACGCCAGGCGCGCCGGATGTTGGTATTTTCTTCATAATGACCTCCGTTTTCATTTTTTAAGGCGGCAGATTTTTTTAAAATCTGGGGCCGGCAGTTGATGCTTTATCATATGCTGGGAAGAAAAAAAGTCGCATGTCCGCTGGGAAGATATTTGAAAAATGGGTATAAAAAACAGCTATCCGAAAATAGGAAGTTTTTCGGATAACTGCTTGTGCTTTTTTTAGTAATGCGGCAAGAGACTGCCAGGCAGACGCTTTGCTGATTCCTTGAGGGGTTACGAATAGAGAACAGCTCGTCCTTCCTGAGCAACGCCGATATAGGTTTTGCCAGTGTTTAATTGGATTTCATTTCCATTGTCATCATAATATCTGGTAGGCGAATAGTCAGAAGTTTTCGTCCAAGTTATATGAATGCCTCTTCCTCTGGTAAAATAGTATCCGTCACCAGTAGAATCAATGGTCTGGAAAGCAAGATAACCTTTTGCATCACGTTTGGACCACTTGGTATTTTGAATGATCACATTTGAGAAAGTTAACTGTGCGCCGGTAAGTCCATCTGTCTGAGGTCCGCCATGAATGTTTTTTGCATAAAGTCCTGTTTCCGGATTATATGTAAAGTAGCTTTTTGTATAGGTAAAGATGCCTGACAGGTCAATTACATTACCGGGAATGGCAGTTGCATACTGCTCTAAGGTGTTGACGCCTTCTGCAAATCTGAAATGGGAAGGGTTATAGTGTTCCGGCCTTGTGGAAAGGGAATAACCTAATGCATTGCATGCATTTGTAATGCCTTCTCCGTTGATATAGGCATTGTGGGGCGCCTTTCTGTCGGCAGTACGGAAAAAGTATGCAGATCCGGGAGCAGCTCCTCCAGTACCATATTCACTGGTTCCAGATAAATTGTTAATATCCGGTGCGCTGATTCGGTCAGCCATATAATAAACGCCGCCAAAGTGAACCAGAATAGGATCCCATTCGGTTGCAAGAGAAATATAATAATCGCGGCAGCTTCTGATGTTTCCAATACGGCTAAGCCCCTGCCAGTCATCAATGATAGCCATTTGACGGGAAATTTCTCCCTCCTCCATTACTTCATAAAGAACCTTGGCGTTACCAATTCCATAAGATGGCTGCGCCTTTTTATCGGTAGGCATCATAACTGCAATGGGACGTAAGGAAGCCTGGGCAGCGGGGATTGGTTCATTTGTATAAATGCTGCGCACCTGCTCGTCCGCCTGCACCTGATCGCTTCCAGTGACAGAGGGAATATAGAGCATGGCAGCAGCACAAAGCCCTAACGCCAACGCAGCAGCAGATAATTTTTTCATGATTATTTTCTGTTTCATAATATAACCCCTTTCTCAAAATATCTCTGAAAAATAAGCAGAAATAGTGTTTTCATTATAGATATCATACTCTATCTATAGGGCAGCGTCAATTATAAGCGGCTACTTTTTCATGGACAATAAATGGGAAAAAATATATAATGGTGGTCATAGGAGGAGTTGGCTACAGATGAGTATATATGATACCTTAAATGAACAGCAGAAAAAGGGGGTATTTACCACGAAAGGCCCGGTTCTTATTCTGGCAGGGGCCGGTTCGGGCAAAACCAGAGTACTTACCCACAGAATTGCATATTTGATTGATGAGCTGGGGGTAAATGGCTGGAACATTATGGCAATTACCTTTACAAATAAGGCGGCAGGAGAAATGAAAGAGCGAGTGGAACAGCTTGTAGGCATGGGTTCGGAAAGTATATGGGTTACTACCTTTCATTCCACCTGTGTGAGAATACTGCGCCGCTATGCAGACCGTTTAGGGTACGACAATAATTTTACTATTTATGATACAGATGATCAAAAATCAGTAATGAAGGAAATCTGCAAGAAACTTTTAATCGATACAAAAATGTTGAAGGAAAGAAGTATTCTTGCTGCAATCTCCTCTGCAAAGGATGAATTGATCACGCCGCAGGAATATGCACTGAATGCTATGGGTGACTTTAGAAAGCAAAAGATTGCGCAGGCTTATCAGGAATATCAGGCAGTTCTTAAAAAGAACAATGCTGTGGATTTTGACGATTTGATTATGCAGACGGTAGAGCTTTTTAAAACAGATGCAGAAGTGCTTGGAAATTATCAGAGGCGTTTTAAGTATATTATGGTTGATGAGTATCAGGATACCAATACTGCGCAGTTTGAGCTGATCAGGCTTCTTGCAGATGGCAGCCGCAATCTCTGTGTGGTGGGAGATGATGACCAGTCTATTTATAAATTCAGGGGGGCAAATATCAGAAATATCCTTGATTTTGAGAAGGTGTATCCGGAAGCACAGGTAATCCGCCTGGAACAAAACTACCGTTCTACTCAAAATGTGTTAGATGCAGCTAATGCAGTGATCCGCAATAATAAAGGGCGGAAGAGCAAAACACTGTGGACGGATCAGGGGAAAGGAAACCAGATTCATTTCCGGCAGTTTGATAATGCTTATGAGGAAGCTGAATTTATAGCAGATGATGTAAAGAGAAAAAAACGCGAAGGGACTATAGATTATGGCGGATGTGCGGTTCTTTACCGGACCAATGCCCAGGCAAGACTTTTGGAGGAACGCTTTGTAGTAGAGGGAATTCCTTATGATGTGGTAGGAGGGATTAACTTTTATGCCAGAAGGGAAATCAAGGATCTGCTTGCTTATTTAAAAACCATTGACAATGGAAGGGATGATCTGGCGGTTAAACGTATCATTAATATTCCTAAACGGGGAATCGGTGCCGCTACGATTGCCAAGGTGCAGGATTATGCTGATATGAGGGAAATCAGCTTTTATGACGCCCTGCGTCAGGCAGATGAAATCATATCCCTTGGGAAAAGTGCTTCAGCTAAATTGAAACCTTTTGTTACTTTAATACAATCCTTTCGAAGCAAGCTGGAATTTTATGGGTTGGAAGATCTGATAAAAGATATCATTGAAACAACAGGGTATGTGGCAGAGTTGGAAGCGTCCAATGAAGAAGATGCCGAAAACAGAATTGAAAATATTGATGAGTTGATCAGTAAGATCGTAGCCTTTGAGGAAATTCATGACCAGCCTACTTTAGGAGAATTTCTGGAAGAGGTTGCACTGGTGGCGGATATAGACAGGGTGGAAAATGATAGCAGCAGAGTGCTGCTTATGACACTTCACAGTGCAAAAGGACTTGAGTTTTCCCATGTGTATTTAGCAGGCATGGAGGATGGGATTTTTCCCAGCTACATGACCATTGTATCGGATGATCCGGATGAGATTGAAGAAGAAAGGCGGCTTGCCTATGTAGGCATTACCAGAGCAAAGGAAGATTTGACTCTTTGCTATGCAAAAATGCGGATGGTGCGGGGAGAAACCCAGTTAAATGCAGTCAGCCGCTTTATAAAAGAGATTCCAGATGAGCTATTGGATAATCATCTTCCGGCACCGAAAATGAATCCGCAGGATATTCCATCCTCCAAGTTTAACCCTGTGGAAAGCCAAGTGTACAGGTATAAACCGGTTGCAGCCCTAAAACCCAAGCAGACAGCGGCAGAAAACAAGCCATTTATTGCAGGCGGCGGGCTGGGAGCCTTAAGTGCAGCAGGGATCAGTAAAGGGGCATCAGCGGTGGTTGGCGGAAAGCCGGATTATGATATTGGAGACCGGGTGAAACATGTAAAGTACGGGGAAGGAACGGTTCTGGATCTTGAACCAGGGACAAGAGATTACAAGGTTACAGTAGATTTTGATGATGCCGGCCAAAAGATTATGTATGCCGCTTTTGCAAAGCTGGTGAAGATTTAAAGTTTATTTTTTCAAAAATTTGAAAATTTTGTAAACTTTTTATTTTTTGGTAGTAAATTTTGGTTGTAAATGTTATATTATTATTCAAGAGGGAAATAATAAAACAAAAAAATATTCAGAGCAAAATTATATGATCATAGGAAAAGGGAGGTATGCAGCATGAATACATGGAGCAAAGTTGAAGAATTAGTGGATTTCGTAAGAACTCACGACATTAAGGAGTTAAAGGATTACTGGAATCACAAAGAAGCAGAGGAAAAGAAAAATAACACTATTTTATGGGTGCTGGCAATTATTGGTGCAGTTGCAGCAGTAGCAGCGATTGCATATGCAGTATACCGTTATATGACGCCGGATTATCTGGAAGATTTCGAAGATGACTTTGATGACGACTTTGAAGATGATTTCTTTGAAGAAGAGGAAGAAAAGGCACAGGAGCCCAAGGAAGAGACCGCAAAGGAAGAATCGGCAGAATAACAGGCAAAAACTTTTAAGGAACAAGCAAGTAAAAACAGGGATGTACAGAAATGTGCATCCCATTTTCATGTGAAAGTCCCGTCTGGCGGCCAAGTGTTGGGCTAAGTTTACTTGCCCCAACATTAGATGGGCCGGAAGGACGTCAGCCCGGAGTGCGGATTCAGGCAGCAATTGTGGGAGCGCGAAGCAGCCGAGCAACTTACATTCACAAACAAAAAGGGAGCTGCAGGGCGCGTAAGGTTAAAATGAGCAGGGAGAAGAGTATGAAAAAAGGACAGATATTGACAGGAACAGTAGAGAGGGTGGATTTTCCCAATAAAGGAATTGTGGCAACACCGGAGGGAATTTGTATCGTTAAAAATGTACTGCCGGGACAGAAAGTAACTTTGGCGGTGCAAAAAAAACGGAATGGAAGAGCAGAAGGCCGCCTGTTGAATATAGAAGAACCTTCATCACTGGAGCGAAAAAGTCCTTGTCCTCATTTTGGAGAATGCGGTGGATGTACATATCTTTCCCTTCCTTATGATGAGCAGCTTAAAATAAAGGAAGAACAGGTATATAAACTTCTTAAAAATGCGCTTGCCGGGCAAAGCAGCCAGTGGAGATTTGAAGGAATTAAGGGAAGCCCTGCACAAAGCAGCTACCGGAATAAGATGGAATTTTCCTTTGGAGATGAATATAAGGATGGACCTCTTGCGCTTGGTATGCACAAAAGAGGAAGCTTTTATGATATTGTTACAGTAGGTGACTGTCAGATTGTGGATAAGGATTACCGGAAAATCCTGATACTTACAAGAGATTATTTTGAAGGATGTAGTTTTTATCACAGGCTTCGACACACAGGCTATCTGCGTCATCTTCTGGTGCGGAAGGCATCTAAAACGGGAGAAATACTAATTGCACTAGTGACCACTTCCCAGCCGGAATTTTACGCTAAAGCCTCAAATGCGGATATTAGTGCAATGCATGAGGAAAGTGATCTAAAAGAAAAGAGCTGCCAGACAGAAAACGAAAAACTTATAGGATATAAAAATGCGTTGCTGGAATTAAAGCTGGACGGCAAAATAGCAGGAATTCTTCACATTGTCAATGATTCAGTGGCAGATGTGGTTCAAAGCGACCACACACAAATTTTGTATGGACAGGATTTTTTTTATGAAGAGTTATTAGGACTTAAATTTAAAATATCTACTTTTTCTTTTTTTCAGACAAACTCGCTGGGAGCAGAGGTGTTATATGAAACAGCCAGAGAATACATTGGTGATCTTGGAGAAAGCAGTAAAGAAGGAAGTCCTGGTAAAATCGTATTTGATTTGTACAGCGGTACGGGAACGATTTCACAGCTTATGGCTCCTGCTGCCAAAAAGGTTATTGGAGTGGAAATCGTAGAAGAAGCAGTGGAGGCAGCAAGAAAGAACGCAGAATTGAATGGGCTGCATAACTGTGAGTTTATTGCAGGTGATGTTTTGAAGGTTTTAGATGAAATTAAAGAGCACCCTGATTTAATTATCCTTGATCCTCCAAGGGATGGAATCCATCCTAAGGCCCTGAAGAAGATTATTGGTTATGGAATTCAAAATCTTTTATATATTTCCTGTAAACCTACAAGCCTAGTAAGAGACTTGGAGATGTTTTTGGAAAACGACTATGTGGTGGAAAAGGCAGTGGCTGTGGATCAGTTTCCTTGGACTGCGAATGTTGAGACGTGCGTTCTTTTGTCCCAACGGAAGGCGGATGATTATGTTGAGGTGGAATTGGAACTGGATGAGCTTGATGTGACGAGTGCGGAAAGTAAAGCGACTTATGCGGAGATTAAGGATTATGTCTTAAAGAAGCATGGGTTGAAGGTGTCTAATCTGTATATTTCACAGGTAAAAAGAAAGTGTGGAATCGAAGTTGGGGAGAATTATAATTTGCCGAAGTCGGAAGATAGTAGGCAACCTCAATGTCCGGTGGAGAAGGAAAAAGCGATAAAGAATGCGCTGAAGCATTTTGGGATGGTGTAGAGAGGTAAGCATATGGCATTAAACTATACAGTGTATCAGTATGATGGCAGTAGGAATGCTGTTGTTATGACGGATATGGATGGCAAGGAACTTGTGATTGACTGTGATAAGGTAGAAGCGCAGGTTGTAATAGATGAGCCGGAAGATGTAGGAATCCTTGCTTGACTCGCAAGAAAAGAGCCTGCGAGCTATGTAAGTGTTGCAATGCGTCCGGGTGGACTGCAGGATTATGTGGATGTGTGGAATGAGTTGAATTAGGTGTATATGTAGTAAAGGCAATATTAAATCATATTATATAATCAAGACTATATTTAAGGACATAAAGTATTATATGATTACATAGAGTAAAAAGCACTTTTTAAAAGGACAGTAAAGGAGAAATGAAATGCCGAATAAAGTAGTAGATTATGTATCTATCGTAAAATCAAAAGAATATCAGCAACGTTTGGTTGAAATGGCAAATTCAATAAAGAATTCATCTAAAATTGCACCAAATGAGGCAACAATTGAAAGTAGATTTGATTGTGAATTATTTGCTTTTTTTAAAGAAATATTTGAACCATTAGGGTTTATATACAATCCGATCAAAGAACAAGCAATCAATACTCGTAGGCACGTATCTAAAGGTAGGGCGGATACAGCTATTGCTAGTTTAGTTATAGAATTTAAGCAACCATCAACATTATCAAATAAAAGAAGTAAAGATAAAGCAATTAATCAGATTTCTGATTATTTAAAAGGGATTCAGACAGAAGACGATGATATTTTAGAAGGTTATGTAACAAATGGAATAGAAGGTTGTTTTGTTATCTGCTATAAAGGAGAAATTATTGTTGAAGAGTTTTTGGAATTAAGCGAGTATTCTTTAGACAGGATAATACAGAATATTTTATCGCTGAAATTGATCGCTTTTAACGCCTCTAATCTTGTAGAGAGTTTTTGCAATCCGCCTCTTATCGATGGAGTTGCATTTCAACTTGTAAAAACATTGTTTTCTGCATTAGAAAATAATTGTCAGCCAAAAACCATGATGCTTTTTATGGAATGGAAACAATTATTTAATTTGGCACATGATGATATCTCAAAGCAACAAGCAATAATAGATAGAAAAAAATCATTAGAAATTTTATTGGATTACAAATTTTCAAATCGAGATGATGAATACCTTGCATTATACGCATTGCAAACAGCATATGCAATAATAATTAAGACAATAGCTTTTAAGGTTATTAGTCAAGTGCGTTTCAATGCATCACTAATTTCGTTTGGAGAATCTATTAATCAAGAATCGGATGCTTTGAGGATGCAATTTTCTAAATTAGAAGATGGTGCAATTTTTAGAGACTATGGTATGGCTAATTTGCTTGAAGGTGATTTTTTCTCCTGGTATTGTGCAGATTTTCAGTGGACGGAGGAGATTTCAGAATGTATTAAGCGGATTTTTGAAATACTTAGTCGATATTCAGACAAGGCTGTTTTGAATAGCGCAACTAAATCACAAGATTTTTTTAAAAAGTTATATGAGGCGATGGTTCCTGCCGCAGTTAGGCACTCCTTGGGAGAGTATTATACAAAAAAATGGTTGGCACAAAATGTTGTAGAGGAATCAGTTGATTTAGTTAATAAAAAGGGATGGAAGGGATTAGATCCTTGCTGTGGAAGTGGTACATTTCTTAATGTTATGATTGATAAAGTATTACAAGAAACCGCGTCACAAAATAAGGATGAACAGTTGAAAGCAGTTTTATCTAGAGTTAAAGGAATTGATCTTAATCCCATTGCAGTTCTAACAGCTAGGGTAAACTATTTTTTGAATATTTCTCATTTACTTATAGATAATAGACCAATAGATATTCCCGTTTATTTGGGAGATGCGTCTTATGTTCCTGAAACAGTAGAATATGATTCTGTTAAGTGTCTGGATTATGTTATTTCTACAACAAAGGAACCGATTGAAATTACGGTGCCACATAGTATGGTGGATAATGTTTCAAAATTAGCACAAGAAATGATAGTAGTTGAAACACAAGTTAAGAATCGTAATATGGACAAAGTAGTCGAAATATTTAAATCGTTGGTAAAAGAGCAAGACTTAAATGAAAATACAGAAAAAAATATATTTAAATTAGCTCAAAATTTAATTCGTCTTGAAGAAATGAATTGGAATGGTATATGGGCGCGAATTTTGGCTAATTATTTATCAACTGCTAATTTGGGGAGTTTTGATATAATAGTGGGAAATCCACCATGGGTAGATTGGAAAAGCTTGCCGTCCGGATATAGGGAAAGAGTGAAGGGATTATGCATTTCTAGAAAACTGTTTTCGGGAGATAGGTTAACTGGAGGTATAAATTTAAATATTTGTGCGCTAATTGCAAATGTAGCTGCACAAAATTGGTTAAAAGAGGATGGAATTATTGGATTTCTGATGCCAGAACCGTTGGTGTTTCAACCATCATATGAAGGATTTAGAAATTTTTATTTAGATGATGGAAAGAGATTATATTTTCAAAAATTTACTAATTGGACTAAAGCAGGTCATCCATTTAAACCGGTAACACAAAAATTTCTAACTTATTATTTGTCAAACAAGGAAGTTGATTATGTTGAAGGAGTTCCTACCGACTGGTATATAAAAAAGCCAAGAAAGAATATTGATGATATTGAAGAACTTGATATGACAGAATACTTTAATCGAGAGGAAAGATTTTTAGCAACCTGCAATGCAAATAAAAATTTCTTTACCTCTATTGAAACTAAAGGTAATGCAAAAAAATTTATCAAGTTTGCAGGTCAAAGCTCATATATTGGCAGAGAGGGGATAGAATTTTATCCACAGGAATTGATGGTATTTAAACTTTCGCCGTTACCAGGAATAACAGATTGTACATGTTTGCGAAACATGCAAAATAGTAAATCTAAGTATAAAATACCCGTAGCGGATACTTTGTTAGAAACAAAATATCTTCATCCGATGGTTAAGGGAAAGGATGTTACCCCTTTTCATGTGAATTGGGACGAGTATATAGTTCCCTTTCCGTATGAAGAAAGTAACCCAAGAATTCCGATACAGATGGAAGAATTATCAGTAAAAGCTCCCAAATTGGCTCAGTATTACAATAAGCATAAAAAACTTATCTTAGCACAGACAGAATATAACGAAAAAATTATAGGAAATAGAGATGCTGATTTCTATGCATTAGCTAGGGTGGGTGAATATAGTTATGCAAAAAATTATGTTGTATTTAGAGATAATACAAAGTGGGCTGCAGCAGTGATTTCTGAAGTTGAAACAACTTGGGGAGGAAAAAAGAGACCGTTGTTTCAAAACCATGCAGTATCCTTGTGTGAAGATGAAAATGGAAAATTTATATCTTATGATGAAGCACATTACATATGTGGAATACTAAATTCTAATCTTGTCAGGGAATATATGATGAATTCATCAGATTCTCGTTCTTTTCCAATAAGACCAAGAGTTAAAATACCCAAATATGATAAAGTCAATAAAGTTCATAAGAGAATTGCATCCTTGAGTAAAAAAGCACACAAGTATTACGATGACGATAGAAAAATATCTATAATACTAAATGAGTTGGATAAGTTATATTTAAGTTTATTTGAATGATGACTATTTCCTGGTTTTAGTAGATGGCATCGTAGATTGTATGCAGGTTCAGAGATTAAAGGTGCGTCAAAAAGTGGAGTACTTTTCCCAAAAGTGAGTCAAAAAGTGGCGCACCTATATAAGTATCAGGGGTTTTAGGGGATTTTGCTCCTAACTAGATGCATTTTGCAATGGATATACAAAATGCGTATCTAGCAGAAAACACCGTGAGAAATCTATAAAAGAAATTTTCCGGGTACAGAAAGCATGGAAATACGTAAGCGGAATTTTTATGAATCGAAAATATTGCCTTTTTCAAGGTGAGGCTGTATCATCAAGAAAAGAATTATCGGAATTGTTTTGAAAAGATGCAGAAGCGACTAAGGAAGGAGGGAAGCTTTGAATAAGGAATTTGAACGCTGCTGCACATTTCTTGCTGAGATGATGGAGAAGTACAGTCTGGAGGTTTTGCGTGATATAGCTGTAGAGCTTCAGTTTGATCCGGAAACTTGGCGTGATGATGCAGAAGGGAAAAGACTTCGGTATGAGGCTTATGTGAAGAGATTTCTGGAGCGGTTTCTGGAAGCTGCATAAGGATTACCGGCATCCTGCGAAATTTGTATCAAGTTTTCATCGAAAACTTGATATGTAGACCGAACCATTTGAGAAGCAAATTTTGCATGGCGAGGGTTCATTGATTGAGCAGGATGTGATACATACGTTAGGGCGTTCAAAAAAGTATTTGAATAAAGAATTGAAAATAATGATACGGATTAAATAATGAAGAATCACTTGATTTGTACAAAGCGCAAGTTGAGTGATTTTTTATAATCTTGTCATAAAAATACATTAAAATGAGAAAAAATCACATTTAATGATTGATTTATTTCGAAAACTGCATATAATAGAAAGTAAAAAAGAAGGTGAGGTAGCAATCATGTTAATTCAATTTAATTTTAAAAATTTCAAATCCTTTAGAGAAGAGGCTACTTTGGATTTGTCTGCAGCAAAGATGACAGAGTTTTCAGATCGAGTTGTGTCTATTGGTAGTGAGAAAATTTTGCCGGTTGCTGCCATTTATGGTGCAAACGCAAGCGGAAAGTCCAATATATACAACGCTTTCGAATATATGTCTGATTATGTCGCTGATTCTTTCAAGTATGGTGATGAAGAAGAGAAGTTTAACCGCTTCAGACCGACTCCGTTTTTATTTGATACTACATCAGCAAATGATGAATCTAGTTTTGAAGTGTATTTTACATTACCGGGAGATAAGGCTGAAAAGACTTATAATTATGGGTTCTGCATTGATAAAGAAGGTGTAACAGAAGAATGGTTAAATTCTAAGGCAAAAACTGCAAGAAAATACAGTACAGTTTTTTGCCGTAATGCAGATGAGTTAGATTTATCCGGATTTCCGAAAAACAGTAGAGATAATATTCAGGTGGCTTTGGAAAAGCAGGTGCTTATTATTTCCTTGGGAGCGAAGTTGAAGATTGGCAAGTGTAAGGACATTAGAGACTGGTTTCTTGCTAATGAGTTTGCGGATTTTGGTGATCTATTTACAAACTTCTTTATGTCTCGTAGATTGCCTAAGGGATT
This sequence comes from Lachnospiraceae bacterium UBA7199, assembly GCA_002490775.1. Taxonomy (GTDB): domain Bacteria; phylum Bacillota; class Clostridia; order Lachnospirales; family Lachnospiraceae; genus Suilimivivens. The sequence continues at coordinate 36,265 of DKUR01000107.1, forward strand.
TGTGAGCGACAAGAATGTTCAGCAGAAGGTTGTAGAATATTTTGCATCCTTTGATGAGCATATCAGAGACTTCCGAATCGAGAAGGTTCCTCAGGAGGGAGATTCCAAAGAGGAAAAGTATAAGATTAACGCTCTTCATAAAATGATTGGCTCTGATGAGATGGCAGAGATTCCGTTAGAATTAGAATCTGCAGGGACTTTGAAGATGTTTGCATTATATCCGGAATGGCAGGAAGTACTGGAGAATGGCAGTGTATTCTTTATTGATGAATTAAATGCCCGTCTGCATCCGTTACTTGTAAGAAACTTCTTACTTACATTCTTAAATCCGGAGATAAATACTAACCATGCTCAGCTTGTGTTTACAACTTACGATACATGGCAGCTGTCTAACCAGCTTTTGCGTCGTGATGAAATATGGTTTGTGGAGAAGGATGAAGGAGGTGTTTCTACGTTGTATTCATTGGCCGATTTTGTGGATGAGGATGGCACTCGAATCCGTAAGGATGAAAGTTACGAGAAGAATTACCTGATTGGAAAGTATGGTGCAATTCCTACCTTAAAGAGTATTGATATTTTTAAGGAGGATTAGGATGGCGAAAAAGGACAGAACAGGTAACAGAAAAACTCGTGAGCAGAGAAAGCAATATAAGATACCGGAATTAGGTTACTATTTGATTGTTACGGATACAGAAGCTACAGAGCGATGTTTCTTCACAGGACTCCATCAGGCTTTGCCGGAGGATGTGAGAAACAAGCTCGTAATAAAGGTGGTAGAGACAAAAACTCGTGCCATGATTGATAAATGTCTGGAACTCACTGCTTATGATGCACAATATCGTATACCTTGGATTGTATTTGACAGAGATCAAGTGCAGAGATTTGACGAGGTTATTGCAGAGGCAGTGAGTAAAGGAATACAGGTAGGCTGGTCAAATCCGTGTTTTGAAATATGGATGTATGCCTACTTTGGTTCTATGCCTGCAATCCAAAATTCCTGGGCATGTTGCTCAGATTTTGGACGAGTATATGAATCAAAGACCGGACAGAAGTATTCCAAAGCTGATGAGCAGATGTACGGAAAGCTCTGTAATGCCGGTGACGAGGAAAAGGTAATTCAGATAGCACAGCAGAAACTGGAGCAGTGTAAAAGAGAAGGAAAAACAAAGCCATCGGAGATGTATCCGTGTACGACGGTGTATGAGCTGGTGGGAGAGATTAAGGCGAAAGGGCGATAGTGTGAAGCCTTAACATGGAGGTTTAGGTATAGTAAAATAAGCATCAGAAAACTGCTGCTTTCAAAGAGGAAGCTTTTATGCAGGAAAGGGTATCAGGCAACAGAAGAAGGCAGGACTGTCATCCCTTCCTTTTCCAGTAATTTAATAGCCTGCTGTATATACTGTTCCTTCCGCTTTTGAAGGAGCTGTTCCGGGAGCTCCTCATAGTGGATGTCGGAAGGCTGGAAAGCCTCCTTTTTGAGAAACATGTGGTAAAGGCAGGTCAGGATCATACGGGCCACGACAATGATAGCACGTTTGTGTCCGCGGCGTTTCTTGATACGGTCATACTTAACTTTGAAATAAGGGTTCTGCGTGTCTTTGATTGGAAAGGCAGATGCAAGAGCCGCCGGGTTATAGGCCGAGGGGATATGGTATCTGCATCATGGAGGAATGGACTGGAAGGGAAGGGGTAACTATTCCGAAATCGTGGATTGTGTTATCAGACGGATGCAGTTGAACTGCCGGTTAAATAAATCCTGTGGATTTATGGTAGGAATAAAATGACTGATGGGTTTGGCGTTTTATTGTTGGCGTAAATGGTCAGCAAAAACATGGGAAAACAGCATATAATATATTTACATATGATTGCAGTTTGCTTGACACAAAAATTGACGTTAAGTATGATAATTACAGTAGTTTTTTCGTGAGAAAAAGCAGAATGCATACACGAGAAGTGGATAGGAAATACTGATAGGAGAAATAATAATGAAGAGTAGAGAGGCTGGCTTTGTTGTGAATGATGAATACAAAGTATGGATAGAGGATATAAAGAATCGAATAAGGCAAAGTCAGATAAAGGCGGCTGTTAAGGTAAATTATGAATTGTTGGAATTGTATTGGGGGATTGGCAGGGATATTGTTGCAAAACAGAAAAATGCCAAATGGGGTGATGCATTTCTGTCAACAATGAGTAAGGATTTGCAAAGGACATTTCCTGACATGTCTGGCTTTTCAGTGCAAAATTTGAAGAGTATACGTTACTGGTATAAGTTTTATAATTCGGAGGGAAATGGCTTACAAGCTGTAAGCCAAATGGAATTAATCGAAAACATGGTTAAAAGTATTCCATGGGGACATAATCAAAGAATTATGTATAAGTGCAGTAGCATTCAGGAGGCGTTGTTTTATGTGCAGAAAACAATGGATAACGGATGGAGCAGAAGTGTTTTAGAGCATCAAATAGACAGTGGGTTATATAGCAGGCAAGGAAAGGCAATTAATAATTTTCAGTTAAAGCTTCCGGAGGCACAGTCTGATTTGGCACAGCAGACATTAAAAGATCCATATAATTTTGATTTCCTTACTTTGCGGGAAGAGTATGATGAAAAGGAGTTGGAAGATGCACTGATTAATCAGATAACCCAATTTTTATTGGAATTAGGTACCGGATTTGCCTATTTAGGCAGACAGGTTTACTTGCATGTGGGAGAAAGTGACTTCTATATGGATTTGCTTTTTTACCATGTCCGGTTGCGTTGTTATGTGGTAGTAGAGTTAAAAACAGAAAAATTCAAGCCAGAGTTTGCAGGCAAATTGAATTTCTATGTGACTGCGGTTAATAAACAAATGAAATCAGAGCAGGATAATCCGACAATTGGTTTACTTATTTGTAAAGATAAGGATGATGTTGTTGCGGAATATGCACTGGATGATATTTCACAGCCAATAGGGATTGCGGCATACGAACTGACAAAGGTGCTTCGTGAAGAGTTCAAGAGTAGCTTGCCAACAGTGGAAGAGATTGAAAACGAATTATCTGAGTAAATTGGCTTACAAGTGTCAATAACTTTTGAAAATG
>DKUR01000061.1 GCA_002490775.1 Lachnospiraceae bacterium UBA7199
ACATTATCACAAGTTAATAACAAACTTGTAAGAGCATTCGTTGACGAAATATACAAAAAAATATATAATATCATAATATATGAGTAAAAGCGTATATTGAATGCATCTAAAGGTGTGAGAACATGACGGAAGAAAAAGATACGAAACCGATAAAAAATGAAGTGATTTTTGATGATGGCAGAATAGAAGCTATTCAGGAATTTCAAAGTCCCCAGCAACTATACAGGGACTTGATTTTGCGCGTTCATAAATATCATCCTTCCGATGATATTACATTGATTGAAAAGGCATATCATCTGGCGGAGCGGGCGCATAAGGATCAGGTGCGCAAATCAGGAGAACCCTATATTATTCATCCGCTATGTGTTTCAATTATTCTGGCGGATCTGGAGATGGATAAGGAAACCATTGCGGCGGGGCTTTTACATGATGTGATAGAAGACACCATTATGACAGAGGATGAGATCAAAGAGCAGTTTGGCAGCGATGTTGCTCTTTTGGTTGACGGAGTGACAAAGCTGGAACAACTGCAGTTTACCAATGAAAATGGCGATAAGGCGCTGGACCGCTTTGAAATGCAGGCGGAAAATCTGCGTAAGATGTTTCTGGCTATGGCCAAAGATATCCGGGTAATCATCATCAAACTGGCTGACCGGCTTCACAACATGAGAACTTTGAAATATAAGAGTCTGGAGAGCCAGCAGAGAATTGCAAAAGAGACAATGGAGATATATTCCCCTATTGCCCAGAGACTTGGAATTTCAAAGATCAAGGTGGAACTGGATGACCTTTCTTTAAAATATTTGGAGCCGGAAGCTTACTATGATCTTGTAGATAAAATTGCAGTGCGCAAAAGCGTGCGGGAGAAATATATCCAGAATATTGTGGACGAGGTCAGCGTGCATATTAAAAATGCAGGCATTAAAGCGCAGATTGATGGGCGTGTAAAGCATTTTTTCAGTATTTACAAGAAAATGAAAAATCAAAATAAGACCATCGACCAGATCTATGATTTGTTTGCGGTCAGAATTATTGTAGATACGGTGAAGGACTGTTATGCCGCTCTGGGAGTGATCCATGAAATGTATAAGCCGATACCGGGACGGTTTAAGGATTATATCGCTATGCCCAAGGCAAACATGTACCAATCCCTTCATACTACGCTGATTGGAAACAGCGGGCAGCCCTTCGAGATACAAATCCGAACCTATGAGATGCATAAAGCGGCAGAGTACGGGATTGCCGCCCACTGGAAATATAAGGTTGCCTCTGACGGAAAGAAAATTGAGGACTCGGAGGAAGAGAAGCTTTCATGGCTGCGCCAGATCTTAGAGTGGCAGCAGGATATGTCTGATAATAGGGAGTTTATGAACCTTTTAAAAAGCGATTTAGACCTTTTTTCAGACAGTGTATACTGCTTTACCCCCACGGGAGAGGTGAAAAACCTTCCGGCAGGCTCTACGCCTATCGACTTTGCTTATAACATTCACAGTGCAGTGGGAAATAAGATGATCGGCGCCAGAGTAAATGGAAAGCTGGTAACCATTGATTATGAGATCAAAAACGGCGACCGTATTGAAATCATGACCTCCCAAAATTCAAAAGGGCCCAGCAGGGACTGGCTGAATGTAGTGAAAAGCACTCAGGCAAAAAATAAAATTAATCAATGGTTTAAAAATGAATTTAAGGAAGAAAATATTGTTAAGGGAAAAGATCTCTTAAACTTATACTGCCGGGCAAAAGGCATTAATATTTCAGAACTGATGAAGACAGAATATATGGAAGCCATTAAGAACAAATATGGTTTCAGGGATTGGGATTCTGTACTTGCGGCAGTAGGACATGGCGGTTTAAAAGAAGGGCAGATCATTAACCGGATGATGGAGCTTTATGAAAAAGCCCATAAAAAGGAAATGACTGACCAGGATATATTAGCAGCAGTTGCCGAAAACGAAGCAATGAAAAAGGCGGTTCGGATCAAATCAAAGAGTGGAATCGTGGTAAAAGGAATTCATGACCTGGCTGTTCGTTTTTCCAAATGCTGTTCTCCAGTGCCGGGAGATGAAATTGTAGGTTTTATTACCAGAGGCCGGGGAATTTCCGTTCATAGAACCGACTGTATCAATATTATTAATCTGCCGGAGGAAGAAAGAGAACGTCTTATTGATGCGGAATGGGAAGGTTCGCCGGATGAAGTTTCAGGTGAAAAGTATCTTGTAGAAATTAAAATATTTGCAAATAATCGAAATGGTCTTCTTGCAGATATTACCAGAGCACTTACTGAAAAAAATATTGATATTATTTCTTTGAATACAAGAGTAAATAAGCAAGGCACTGCAACAATGGCAACTTCCTTTGAAATCAGCAACAGGGAGGAACTAAATCACATTATTGACAAGATCAGGTCTATTGAGAGCGTGCTCGATATTGAAAGAACTACAAGCTAAGCTTTGCGGGATAAGGAGTTATGATAATGGCAGATATAAAAATAGGAAGAACCGTTTTAGGCGTATGTCAGACAAATTGTTATTTTGTGTATGAGGAAGGAAAGCAGGAGGCAGTTATATTTGATCCTGCGGACAAAGGAGAGTATATTTATAACGGGTTAAAGGACAAAGGCTTTTTGGTGAAAGCAATATTTCTAACGCATGGCCATTTTGATCATATCTGGGGAGTAGAGACACTAAAAGAGCTTTCAGGAGCCAGTGTTTATGCTTATGAGGGCGAAAAGGAGCTTTGCGAAAGTCCTGCGTTGAATGTTTCCCAGGATACCGGAAGGCCCTGCATGGTCAAGGCAGATGTATATGTAAAAGATGGAGAAGAAATTACGGTTGCAGGAATGACTTTTCGGCTGATTGCTACTCCCGGGCATACTAAGGGGAGCTGCTGCTACTATTTTGAAGATGCAAAGCTGTTGATCAGCGGGGATACTTTATTTCAGGAGTCGGTAGGAAGAACGGATCTTCCCACAGGCAGCATGAGCGCATTGGTGCGCTCGGTTAAGGAAAAGCTTTTGCCGCTTCCAGAGGACGTGAAGGTGTATCCCGGACATGGCGAGGCTACAAGCATTGGATATGAAAAAGAACACAATCCGTTTTTGTGAAAGGAGAAAAAATGAGAAAAAAAGGGATACTGTTGATCATTGGAATAGTATTTTGCATCATTTGTTCAGCATGTGGAAAGAAAGAAGAAGATCCAAGTGAACCCAAGGTAGAAGCACTTTCGCCTACGCCAGTGCCGGAAGCGTCGCCCTCGCCAACGCCGGAGGGCTTTCCGGTGGTTTCAGATAGAGAAGTGGTTAATGGACAGATGCAGAGTTACTTAACCGGTGAATGGAAAGAGGAAAGCGTTGTTACAAGACGTCCTATTGCGGTTATGATTCCTAACAATTCTCCGGCAATGCCCCAGTATGGCATTTCAAGGGCAAGCATCATTTATGAGGCACCGGTAGAGGGGCGCATTACAAGACTGATGGCTGTGGTTGAGGATTTTGATGATTTAGAGCGAATCGGACCGGTAAGAAGCAGCCGGGATTACTTTGTGTATGTTGCTATGGGATATGAGGCAGTTTACTGTAACTGGGGACTGGCAAGGCCCTATGTGGAGGAGCTGATCAACCGGGATACGGTTCAAAATATCAGCGCTGCCGTAGAGGGGATTTATAATCCTGCACATGAAGCGTTTGACAGAGTAAAGCGTCCTGGGTATGCCACAGAATTTACAGGTTATTTGTTTATAGACGGAATGTTAGAGGCAGCAGAAAGACTGAAATATGATTGGGAATACGATAAAGATTATGTGCCGCCTTTTACCTTTGCAGACGAGGGAGTAAGGGCAGAAGATAATTATGAAAGCGCCGAGGAGGCAACTGCAATTTATCCTGGCGGACAGAGTGGAAATCAGGGCGGATATGGCGCATACAATCCTTATTTTGAGTATAATGAAAAAGATCACCTGTATTATAGATTCCAAAATGGAAAAGAACAGATAGATGAGATAGATAACAGCCAGCTTGCTGTGTCTAATGTAGTTTTCCAGTACTGTCATGGTGAAATAAGAGATTCCCATGATTACCTTGCATTTGGGGTTCATGGGGAAGGTGATGCGATTGTCTTTACCGGTGGCAAGGTGATCAAAGGAAGATGGGAGCGGTATGACGGAGATGCAACGCCGGCTAAATTCTATGACCAGAACGGGGAGGAGATTATCTTTAATCAAGGTAAAACATGGATCTGTAATATATGGGAAGAATATGGCGAGTTTGTAGATTATAAATAATATATAACTGTTAAAAGCGAAAAAAACACCTGTGGTTTACAATCACAGGTGTTTTGTGTATAATAGCATTTGTGGATACAACTATATAAAGTGTTTCTGAACATTGAAAACCAAATAAAATAATGATACTGTCATTGTTTCCCTATCTAGCGCCATGACCTTTTTTAGAAAAAAGGTTGACGAGGAAAAGAGTGATCGAAAATTCGGCGGATGCTCTTTCGTACCGGCTCCGGTGCGAGATATACCGGCAAATATGCGGGTAACTGCAAAACAAATACGGTATAACGGAGTTTTAAGATAGGATGATAGAATAGAGAGCCCAAAGTGCACAGGATGAGGCACCGGGCATAAAATATAGATATGGAAAGATGAGGGAAACAACAATGTGTGGAATTATTGGATATATAGGAAAAGGTGACGCAAAAGAGATTATGCTGGATGCACTGGAACTTTTGGAATACAGAGGATATGACAGCGCGGGAATTGCTCTTCTAAAGGATGGAAGGACGCAGATTGTAAAGCGCGCGGGACGAGTAAAGGATTTACGGAACCTGTGTGCCGGGATAAATCTGGAGGGACAGTGCGGGATTGGTCATACCAGGTGGGCAACGCATGGAGGTGTGTGTGATGAAAATGCCCATCCCCACCGATTTGGCAGTGTAACGTTGATACATAATGGTATTATAGAGAACTATAGAGAACTGATAGATAAATATGCTCTGGAGGGCAGTCTTGCTTCTGAAACGGATAGTGAGGTAGTGGCAGCAGTGCTTCAGCATTTTTATCAGGGTGATCCCTATTCGGCAATTCGAAGAACAGTGTTGAAACTTAAGGGTACCTTTGCGCTTGCAATCATGTTTGATGATCAACCCAATCAGATATTTGCAGTTCGAAATGTAAGTCCCATTGTAGTGGCTGCAACTTTAGATGGCGCCATTTTGTCTTCTGATGTGGCGGCAATTGTACCCTTTACAACAGATTATTTTGTTATGCCTGAACTTCATGTTGTATGCTTAAAGCCTGATAAAATTGAAATGTATGATCTGTCAGGAGATCAGGCAAAGATCGACTGGCTTAAGGTTGACTGGGATGTAAGCCGCAGCGGAAAAGGCGGATATCCTTTTTATATGGAAAAGGAAATCATGGAACAGCCCCAGGTGATAGAGGAAACGATAACACCCCGGGTAAAGGAAGGTATGCCTGATTTTTCAGAGGAAGGTATTCCTGATGCTGTTCTTGCCCATTGTAAACGTATTTGTGTAATCGCTTGTGGAACAGCCATGCACGCTGGACTGGTAGGAAAAAGTTTGATTCAATCGATGATCGGCATTCATGTAGATGTGGTGATGGCATCTGAGTTCATGTATAATGATCCTGTGGTTGATAAAGATACGCTGGTAATTGCAATTTCCCAGTCAGGTGAAACCATTGATACCCTTGAAGCCCTGAAATTTGCCAGAAAATGTGGATCGCCCAGCATTTCAATTGTGAATGTAAAGGGGGCGTCTATTGCACGTGCCAGTGAATATGTGATCTATACCAATGCAGGGCCGGAGATCGCAGTGGCGAGCACCAAGGCTTATACAACGCAGCTTGCTGTGTTATACTTGATTACAGCACGGATGGCGCTGGCAAGAGAGATCTGGGATGGGCAAAAGGCAAAAGCCTTTATGAAAGAACTGCTCCGGGTTCCAAAAGTTATGGAAAGGGTACTTGAGACAAAGGAGGAAATCCACCGTCTTGCAGGGTGTATTATTAATGCCCGGGATGTGTTTATGATAGGCAGGGGGCTTGATTACTCTATTTTGCTGGAAGGCTCCTTAAAGCTGAAAGAAGTTTCTTATATACATTCAGAGGCCTATGCATCAGGAGAGTTAAAGCATGGGACGATCGCCCTGATTACAGAGGATACACCTGTGATTGCAGTGGTAACCCAGGAAAAGTTAAAAAGCAAAGAGCTTTCTAATATCAGGGAGGTTCAGTCAAGAGGTGCAAGAGTGGTACTGCTTATGAAGGAAGGAGAGACTTTCAATGAGGGCGAGCAGTGGAGCTGCGTATACAGGCTTCCTGTAATGGAAGATCCTTTTATGGTAATGCCTGCATCTATAGTTCTACAGTTGATTGCTTATTACGTGTCACTGGATAAAGGACTGGATGTGGATAAACCGAGAAACCTTGCAAAGGTGGTAACAGTAGAATAAAATAAATAATACACAAAAAGAAAAGTAAGGAAACAATGACAGGATGAAACACGAAAATTATGTTGTAGTCACTGTAAATGAGGCAGGATTTGAGTATGATATTCACTCTTTAGTGAAAGCCTTTTATCCTGCCTGTGACGTGAAAGTATCCATACCTTTTCAAGGTACGGAAAATGAAGAAAATATTGAAAAGGATAGTTCTAGTCCGGGACTGCCGGATTTGAATATTGAATTTACCCAAGATGCTATTTTACTTTCTCTGATAGATGGAGGAAATGGAAGAGCTTCTTTTGGTGCAAAAAAAATTGAAATTACCCGGGACATGCCCAGGCCGCAGGTGAAAAACTGCTTAAAACAGCTTATTTATGTGGGACTTTCAGAACACACTGGAAAAGAGCTTCCCTGGGGAACCCTGACCGGCATACGTCCCACCAAAATTCCAATGAGTATGCTGGAAGAGGGGCGGATGGATGCTGATATCATGAAATACATGAAAGATACTTACTTCATCAGTGAAAAGAAGGGAGAACTGGCGATTCAGATTGCCAAGAGAGAAAAAGCATTGCTGGATACCCTGCACTATGAGAATGGGTATAGTTTGTATATTGGAATTCCTTTTTGCCCTACCACTTGTTTATATTGTTCCTTTACTTCCTACCCTATTTTTTCATGGAAAAAGAGGATAAATGAATATTTAGATGCTTTGGATAAGGAAATTGAATTTGTTGCAGATTACTACAAAGATAAAGTATTGGACACGATTTATATTGGCGGAGGCACACCTACCACTTTGGAAGCCGGAGAGCTTTCAAGGCTGCTTGAAAAAGTAAATGGCAGCTTTGATCTTTCTAGTTTGAAGGAGTTTACGGTAGAAGCAGGGCGAGCCGACAGTATTTCCTTAGAAAAGCTGCAAGCATTAAAGGAGGGCGGCGTTACACGTATTTCAGTTAACCCACAGACTATGAAACAGCAGACGCTGGATATCATCGGAAGAAAACATACGGTTCTTCAGGTAAAGGAGGCATTTGCCCTTGCAAGACAAGCCGGATTTACCAATATAAACATGGATTTGATTCTGGGGCTGCCGGGGGAGACAAAAGAAGATGTAAGAAATACTATGGAGGAGGTGCTAAGATTAAATCCGGACAGCTTAACGGTGCATTCGCTGGCCATTAAACGTGCTTCCGGGTTAAACAGATGGATAGAGGAAAATGGTATTTCAGCTTTAAATAATACGGACGAAATGATGGAAATTACATCAAATGGTGCAGCCCTTATGGGTATGGTTCCTTATTATCTGTACCGTCAGAAAAATATGGCCGGAAATTTTGAGAATGTAGGTTATGCCAGAGAAGGAAAATTTGGTATTTATAATATTTTGATCATGGAGGAGAAACAAACCATCGCAGCATTGGGTGCCGGGAGTATCACCAAAAGGGTTTATGGAGATGGAAAAATTGAGCGGTGCGATAATGTGAAAGATGTTAATCTCTACCTTGATAAAATAGATGAAATGATTATGAGGAAAAGGAGGCTTCTGTAAAAATGTAAAAAAAAAATTAGATTAATATTTACGAACCAAATATGGTATTGACGCATGAGGCACAATGATAGATAGTCAAATATAGGTCTTATGCAAAAGTTTAGGCAACGTTAACAATGTAATTATTGATGATCTGTAGCAGCAGATTGAGTATACTGCTCAAAAAAGATATTTATGCTATCAGAGCAGATACTCTGGTTTCTAAAGATGTAAGGGAAAATTATGGAAAAACACGTATTGATTGTAGAAGATAATAAAATTCAAATGGAAATGTTAAAAAAGATTGTTCAGGAAGTGAATCCTGGCACAGTAGTTTATACTGCCGGAGATGTAAATACAGCATATCAAACTCTTCTTGAGAATACAATTGATGTATTTTTAGTGGATATTATACTGGATACTACGAAACCTGGAGATATTTCCGGCATCAAATTAGTCGAAAATATCAGAGGCATATCTAAATATTTATTCACACCTGTATTATTTGTTACATCACTGGAAGACACCACTAATTATGCATATACAGATTTGAATTGTTTAGGTTATGTGGAAAAGCCTTTTAATCCTGATACGGTAAAGGCATTGATAGAAAGAGCATTAAATTTTGCCACTGCAAGGAATCAGGACGCAACTTTTTGCTTTAGGAAGGATGGAATTTTGTATCCGATTAAGGTGCGGGATATTTTGTACATAGAAAGCCTGAATCATGTGGTTACAATACATCTGGTAAATGAAGGAACACTGACGGTTCCTTACAAACCCTGCAAAAATATCCTTGAGGAGATTGATACGGATTGTCTGATCAGATGCAGCAGAAATGTGATTATCAATAAAAATCACATTACCTGCGTAGATACTGCCAACAGATACATTACAATGAAGGGCATTGAAGAGCAGATTGAGATCGGAATCACTTATAAGAAAAAGGTGTTAGCGGAGTTTGGACTATGATTACGAATATTTGTTTGCTGCTTGAAATTTTATCTATTGTATTTTGCTTGCATTATCTGTATGGTGAAAAAGTTACGCTGGATATAAAAACAGTTAGCTATATGGCAATACATATGATTATACTGACAACAGTAAATTATTACAATCTACCGCAACCTTATACTTTAATGACTTATCCGGTTATTGCAACATATTGTGGAACGAGATTTGGGTTTAAATTCAAGCCACTTATAGTAAATTTTATTCTTAATATTGCAATTACAAGCAGTATTCAATTTATAGTTTTATTCTTATATTATTTGACTTTCAGAGTTCAAATTATAGGGCCTGTTGGTTCTTTGGTAGTAAATGGAATTGCATTTATGGTAATGCTTGTTATTCTTCCTAAATGTCGTCTGAACAAGTTTTCTACCTTCTTGCAGGATAAAGACAGGATTTACATTATTGCATTATGTATAAGTATTATTGCAGCGGGATATTGCCTGATACGGTATAAGAAAATGGACAGCGTAGGGCTTTTCCAGAATGCTATATTGTTTGTAAGCCTTATTTTTATCTGCTTTCTGGTATACCAACTTGGAAAGTCAAGGGTGAAAGCTAAGGAAATAGAGACGGAATTAAAGATGCACAAACTATACGCGGATTCCTTTCAAAGCATGATTGACAATATCAGAATGTGCCAGCATGAGTTTAATAATCACATCACTACGATGAAGGGGTTTTGCTATATGTACAATACCTACGAAGAACTGGTAAATGCACAGGCAGAATATTATGAGACTGTCAAAGGAGAGAGCCGATTTAACAAACTGTTGAAATCTGGAAATCCAGTGATTATAGGATTTCTGTATGGGAAATTTATAGAAATTGAAAAGCAGGGGATTGACCTTTCCTTTAAGATAAGTATCAGTGAATTTAATATAGGAATGCCTGTTTACAAGGTTGTGGAAATTGTAGGTAATTTGATAAAGAATGCAGTGGAAGCATTGGAAAAGCAAGAGGGTGAAAAGAAGCTGTTTGTCTTAATGGTAGAATATGATGATGGATTTGAGATTGAAGTGAGAAACACGAGCAGGTATTTTAATCCTGATGAGACTGCCTTGTTTTTTAAAAAAGGATATAGTCAAAAGGGCGAAAGCAGAGGACTTGGATTATTTAACGTGAAAAATGCTTGTGAGGAATATGGATTTTCTATTGTATGTATTTGTGAGATGATAGGCAACAAAAATTGGATTACCTTTAGAATTCTTAAAAATGAAAAAGTGGCAACAAGGCGTGTTATAGAGTCGGAAGTATAGATAGATGCTTTTGAAGCTTGGCAAAAATACAGAGCCGGGAACCTGTTTTTTGGATTCCCGCTGAGATGACATATTTTTGGGGATTGCATTGGAGATAGCTTTTCAAAGTCTGTAATGGGATATGCTGACTGTAAAAAAATATGCCACTGTGTAACAAATGCAGTGGCATAGGAGTTATTATCTTTTCTCCATTGGAACAATCTGTAAGGTATAGCCTAAAGGTGTCAAAATTCTCAGCAGGCTGTCGATTTGGGGCGAATGGACTGAAGATTCCATTCTGGCGATAATGGGTTGCTTGACATTGCACATTTCTGCCAACTGGGATTGTGTAAGTCCTTTTTCTTCTCTTATATGGATCATTGTGCGGATTAGGTCTTTTTCAAGTTCGATAGCATTCAGCTCTTCCTGACTTAAATCGAGATCATTTTTTAATTCCTTCCATGTAGGCATATCAATCATTCCTTTCTAAGTAATCCTGTAAGTTTCGCTTAGCTTGTTCAATCTCTCTTTTGGGTGTTTTTTGCGTCTTTTTGATAAAATGGTGTAATATAATAAACTTGTTATCTTTATGGTATGCATAGAGAAATCTGTTCCTTAATATAGTCTGCGATTTCGGATATTCCATTTTTATCTTCATAAAATTCAATCTCGTACATATTATTTCCTCTTTATATTCGAATTATAACAAATTTGCTATAAATATTCAATAGAAAATTTGTAGTGATATTGAAATGCTAATAAAAATAATGATTGTGTTAGTGAGATGTACGGAACAAAAATGTAAACTATGCTTTTTATGTCTAAAGAGAAAAAAAGATGATTTATCGGCATAAAAATACACCCTTCTATAGGAAACAGTTAAAACTTTTCTGTTTATATAGAAGGGTGTATTTTATGAACATTTTTCTTATTCTTCTATGGGTTTCTTTGGAGGTTCATATTCTCCAAAAAAGAATGTGCTTGCAATGCCAATCGTAATCCATATTTCCAAAGCAGTGCATGCAAGAAGCAATGGCTTAGTATATTTCACAAGTTTCTCTTTCATAAGGTGCTCCTTTCTTTATAATTCTTGCAGCGGCAAGCTGCAGGGTATGTAATATAATAATCCAGAACCCCGCAGATATGTAGGGATTCTCTGGGATTATATACGTAAGAGTGAGATAAAAGAAAATCACTAAAAAGGCCTGAATCTTTACTCGCTTTACCAGTTGATTTCCTAAAGCGGCATGTACATGGGAGGTGACAGGTCCTATATAATAATTGCAAAGCATACATAAAAACAACAATATCAATTGAAAAACTTTATTGATCGGTATAACTGGCAGTACGGTCAGTGCAAGGAACAAATAGGAGAAAGTTACGAGAAAACAGGAAATATATTTCCGACAGTGGATTCCTCCCGTGGCTGTTCTTAATAATACCATTACAACAACTGCAAACAGGTAAACGCTTAATTGCTTTCTGAAAAAAAATCCCATAATTAAAAGTTTGCTGAATTCGGAAAGAAAGGTCTTTCCAAGGTATTCAAGCTGCGCAATTTGATAATCACTGAATTCATATTGTTCTTTTAACAATTCGTGCATAAAAGCCATTCCTTTCTAAAAAAACATCCTCTTAAAATTAAAGTTATTATAAGGAGAAAAACACCGAATTTTATAAAAAATAACTGAATTGTTGGTTTTTCTTTTTAAATTAGGAAAAATAAGTCGAATTATGTAGAAAAACAGAAATTAGTTTAAAAATGTATTGATTTGGTAGAATTCGTCAGATTTGGGGCAATAAATGATATATTATATTAAACATTAATGGATATACCATATGGTGGCAAAAATAAAAAATTAAAAATTGGCAGCTTAAGAAAAGGCGGTCAGAATGGAGGATGAAAATGGGAAGAACCGGTAAGTCAAAATCAACGATTGATATTCCGTACAAGGACATAGGATTGAGAGTACGGACTCTGCGGGAGGCAAATGATTTTACAAGAGATGCATTTGCAGAGAAAATTGAGATTTCCACTAAATTTCTGTATGAGATTGAAATGGGAAAGAAAGGATTTTCAGTGGAAATATTATACAAGATTTCAAAGGCATTATGTGTAAGTAATGATTATTTGCTGACCGGTAATGATATTCAAAAGGTTCCTGACAAAATTGTAGATATTTTGGAAGGGTTTACACCTACCCAGTTAACACATATTCATGAAATTTTAAAGTGGACGCAGGAATTGACACTTCTGCCGAGAGACTAATTAACAGAATGGTTTATTAGGGTATCCTAAGAGCTGTATGGGCTTTTGGGATACCCCTTTTCATTAGAAGAACAGGTATAGGTCGGCGCGGTTTCTTCATGCTAGCTTATCATGCCGCCCAGCATTCCGCTGCCGCCGCATAACAGGAGCACTGTAAAAAAGTTTCCGGAAACTTCATTCATTCCGTGGTTTACAATCAGTGAAACCACCACTAAAATAGCAAAGTACAGAACGCCCATTAATAGTCCCCACAAAAATTTGCGATTCCCTTCTCTTTTTCCGGCAATAAATCCCGCTAAAAACGTAACGATTATGTAAATTACAATAATACTGATGGACACAATTTTTTCTGAAAGCTCAAAACGGTACAGAAACAGTGCAAGAAGCAGCAAAAGGCCGGTAGTGAGCAGGTAGGAGATAAGCAGTGATTTTAGTAAAAAAGTAATTCTTGAGCTTAGGTTGAATTTCTTTAACATAATGCCTCCTGAGGATAATTGGTAAGTTGATATGGCAGTCTGCCCCATATCTTTGACTGAATTGTTATATTATATGTAGGAACTTGACAGGGAATGACCTATATTGTAATATTTGCATATGCTGTCTGATTACAGCATTAAATTATAAAAATAAGGAGTGAGTTTATTTTGGATACCGATGGTGTCATGCAATTGGTGGCAATATTGATTTTGGTGTTTCTGTCAGGTTTTTTTTCTTCTGCGGAGACATCCCTTACTACAGCAAACAAGGTCAGGCTGAAGGCCCTTGCGGATGAGGGAAATAAACGGGCGCAGACAGCCCTTGATGTACTTGACAGGTATGGCAAAATGTTAAGTGCAATTTTAATTGGAAATAATATTGTCAATATTGTAGCATCCTCACTTGTAACAACACTGGCGCTTAAGATTAATCTTGCCGTGGGGATTGCAACAGGAATATTAACCGTAGTGATCTTATTGTTTGGTGAGATCATACCCAAGAATGTGGCAATGGTTTATTCAGAAAAGATGGCGCTTTTTTATGCTTCGATTATTTCAGGACTTATGAAAATAATGACGCCTGTTATTTTTTTGATTGACAAGCTGGCAGGCGCTTTAATGAAGCTGCTACATATTGATGCAGGCAAGAGAACAGCTATGACGGAAACAGAACTGCGCACTTATGTGGAGGTCAGTCATGAAGATGGCGTTATTGAGTCGGAAGAACGTGAAATGATTTACAATGTGTTTGACTTTAGCGATGCGGTTGCAAAGGACATTATGATTCCCAGAATCGATATGGCTACAGTCAGCGAGGATGCAGATTATGAAGAAGTGCTGGAATTATTTGCAGAATGTATGTATACCAGACTTCCAGTATATAAAGAGGATAAAGATAATATTATAGGTATGATCAATATTAAAGATTTTATTCTGGTCAAAGATAAGGAACAGTTTAAGATCAGCGATATTATGAGGAATATCTACTATACTTATGAATTTAAAAAGACAGCAGATCTTTTGATTGAGATGCGTGAAAAATGTGTCAATGTGTCCATTGTTCTAAATGAATATGGCGCCGCTGTGGGAATGATTACATTAGAAGATCTTTTGGAGGAGATTGTAGGGGAGATCCGCGACGAGTATGATGAGGATGAAGAGGAATTTATCCAGCAGGTTGACGAGCGCGTTTATCTGG
Source organism: Lachnospiraceae bacterium UBA7199 (assembly GCA_002490775.1). Lineage (GTDB taxonomy): Bacteria > Bacillota > Clostridia > Lachnospirales > Lachnospiraceae > Suilimivivens. The sequence goes on from DKUR01000061.1 coordinate 14,194, forward strand.
TGGAGGGCGGCATGAAGCTGAGTGATATTAACGATGAACTTGGCACTATGCTTGAGTCGGAGGATTATGATTCTATTGGAGGACTTATTATAGAGAATTTGGACAGGCTTCCAGAAGATGGGGAGACCATTGTTACGGATCAGAATATTACGCTGAAAGTTCAGGGGGTTAATCAAAACAGAATTGTAAAAGTGCTGATGACGCTTCCCGAGAAAGAACCGGATAAGGATGAAAAAGAGGAAGAAGGCTCCGACAGGGAGGAAAATGACGAAAAAATGCTTTTCCAAAATCAGTAACTATGCTATACTATACAAATACAGGCACAGCAAAAGGAGATATTGTTATGAAACGAATTAAAACATTAGCTACAAGAGATTTAAAAGAATCCATGAAAAAGGGTGGCTGCGGTGAATGCCAGACATCCTGCCAGTCAGCTTGCAAGACTTCCTGTACAGTAGGAAATCAGAGCTGCGAAAAGGTTAAATAAAACAGGATAGTGAATGTAAGCAGCGACGTAAGCCGCTGCTTATTCCTTGTAAAAATGGAAGGATTGATAAGGTGATACATCAGTATAAAAACAATGGCTATAACATTGTCCTTGATGTGAACAGCGGTTCGGTTCATGTGGTGGATGATTTAGTATATGATATGATTCCTATTGTAGAGGAAGAATTAAATAACAGTTGTGATGAAATTATAATAAAAGAAAAGGTGCTTTCAGTGCTTGAGGGAACCTATACGCCGGAAGAGATGGAAGATGCCCTGGGGCAGATTTTAGAATTGAAAGATGCAGGAATGTTATTTGCACCTGACATTTATGAAAATTATATCATAGATTTTAAAAAGCGGGAAACTGTAGTTAAGGCATTGTGCCTTCACATTGCTCATGACTGCAATCTTGCCTGTAAATATTGTTTTGCAGAAGAAGGAGAATATCATGGCAGACGCGCCCTTATGAGCTTTGAAGTGGGAAAAAAGGCGCTTGATTTTCTGGTTGAGAATTCGGGAAACAGAGTTAACCTGGAGGTGGATTTTTTTGGCGGGGAGCCGCTTATGAACTGGCAGGTAGTAAAGGATCTGGTGGCTTATGGGAGAAGTCTTGAAGAACCTCATCATAAAAAATTCCGTTTTACCCTGACGACTAATGGCATTTTACTAAATGATGAAATCATGGAATTTGCCAATAAGGAGATGTCTAATATTGTTCTCAGCATTGATGGAAGGAAGGAAATTAATGATCTGATGCGTCCCCATAGAGGCGGACAGGGAAGTTATGATACCATTGTTCCCAAGTTTCAGAAGGTGGCGGAAAGCCGGAACCAGATGAATTATTACGTAAGGGGAACTTTTACCAGAAATAACCTGGATTTTACAAAGGACGTGGCGCATTTGGCCGATCTTGGTTTCAAGCAGATTTCAGTGGAGCCTGTGGTTGCACAGCCGAAAGATGACTATGCACTTAGAGAGGAAGACCTTCCGGCGCTGCTTGCAGAGTATGATAAGCTGGCTGTGGAGCTTTTAAACAGAAGAAAAGAAGGAAAAGGTGTTAATTTCTTTCATTTTATGATAGACTTGGAAGGTGGACCTTGTGTTGCCAAAAGACTTTCCGGCTGCGGCTCAGGAACAGAGTATCTTGCGGTGACACCCTGGGGAGACTTATACCCGTGCCATCAGTTTGTAGGCAGGGAAGAATTCCTTATGGGAAATGTGGAGGAAGGCGTTACAAGAACTGACATTAGAGATGAATTTAAAACCTGTAATGTTTACGCCAAGGAAAAGTGCAGAAACTGTTTTGCAAAGTTTTACTGCAGCGGTGGATGTGCAGCAAATTCTTACAATTTCCATGGAAATATCAATGATGCTTATGACTTGGGATGTGAACTGCAAAGAAAGCGCATTGAATGTGCAATTATGATAAAAGCGGCATTGGCCGAGGCAGAAGGAGAAGAAAAAAATGAAGAAGAATAAAGCAATTATTACGCTGCTGGTTTTCGTACTGCTTCTTGGAGTGTTTGGGTATACTGCAGCAGTAGGGCTTGGAACGGAAGGCTCCGGTTCCGCAGCCAGCATCAATTTAGGACTTGATTTGGAAGGCGGTGTCAGCATTACCTATCAGGTAGTTGGTGACGAAAAGCCTGATAAAGACGACATGGCTGATACCATCTATAAGCTTCAGCAGCGTGTGGAAAATTACAGCACAGAAGCAGTGGTGTATCAGGAAGGGGAAGACAGGATTAATATTGAAATTCCCGGCGTGTCAGATGCAAACGCGATTTTAGAGGATCTTGGGAAGCCAGGTGCTTTATATTTTATTTCCCAGTATGATTCTGAGGGTAATTTGAACTATCAGGCAGTGGGAACAGATGAAAATGGCAAGCTGGTTTATGCTATGTATAACACCATTGAGGCGCTGCAGGCAAATGGTTCTGTAAAACTGGTGGGTACAGACGTAAAGGATGCACAGGCGGCTTCCGGCACAGACAGTATGATGAATAACAGCCAGTATGTGGTAAGCCTTACCATGACAGAAGAAGGAACCACTAAGTTTGCAGATGCAACTGCAAAGGCGTATGCCAACCATGAAACCCTTGCAATTTATTATGATGGTGAGATCATAAGTGCGCCAAACGTAAATGCTTCCATTACCAATGGACAGGCCCAGATCGAAGGTTCCTTTACTTATGAGGAAGCCCAGCAGCTTGCCTCCACCATCCGTATCGGCGGTCTTAAATTAGAGCTGGAAGAACTTCATTCCAAGATTGTAGGCGCACAGCTTGGTGAAGCAGCAATCTCCACAAGTATTAAAGCAGCAGCAGTTGGTTTTGCAATCATTGTCATTTTTATGATCGCGGTATATTTTGTATCTGGTTTTGCAGCCAGCCTTGCCCTTGCCCTTTATGTGGAATTGATTGTTATTTTATTGGACGCATTTGAAATCACTTTAACTTTGCCTGGTATTGCAGGTATTATCCTTTCCATAGGTATGGCCGTGGACGCAAACGTAATTATTTTTGCCCGCATCAGGGAGGAAATTGCCAAGGGCAAAACGGTGAAATCTGCAATTGATATCGGTTACAAAAAGGCAACCTCTGCAATCGTAGACGGAAATGTAACCACCTTAATTGCGGCAGCGGTTTTAGGCGTGCTTGGTTCAGGGACGGTAAAGGGATTTGCTTACACATTGGCGCTTGGTATTGCTCTTTCCATGTTTACAGCAATGGTGGTGACCAGACTGCTGATGAAGGCTTTTTATGCAGTCGGTATCCAGAATGCAAAGTGGTATGGAACTGCGAAAGAGAGAACGACCATTAAATTTACATCTAAAAAGAAAATCTTTTTTGGAATATCCATTGCAGCAATTGTAGCGGGCTTTGTGTTTATGGGAATCAATAAGGCACAGACAGGCGGTGCTTTAAATTACAGCCTTGAATTTGTAGGCGGCACTTCCACCAATGTGACTTTCAATGAAGATATGACGCTTGCCGATATTGATACAAATGTGGTACCGCTGATTGAGAAAATTACCGGGGATGGAAATGTGCAGACGCAGAAGGTGGAAGGAAGCAATGAGGTAATCTTCAAAACCCGTTCCTTAAATACCACTGAGCGGGAAAGCTTTAAGACAGCTATGGTAGAGAACTTCCAGGTAGAGGCGGAAAAGATCACTACGGAAACCATCAGTTCTACGGTCAGCAGTGAAATGAAATCAGACGCAATTATAGCAGTGATTGTAGCGACCTTATTTATGCTGATTTATATTTGGTTTAGATTTAAGGATATCCGTTTTGGCGCAAGCTCTGTTCTGGCGCTGATTCATGATGTGCTTGTAGTACTTGCCTTTTATGCGATTGTTAAGATATCTGTGGGTACCACCTTTATTGCATGTATGCTTACAATCGTAGGTTACTCTGTCAATGCGACTATCGTAATTTTTGACCGTATTCGTGAAAACAAGGCGAATATGGGAAGAAAAGAAGAATTGGCAGATATGGTGGATGCAAGTATTACCCAGACACTTTCCAGAAGTATTTTTACTTCCTTAACTACCTTTATCATGGTAACAGCCTTGTATATTTTTGGTGTGTCTTCCGTCAAGGAATTTGCGCTTCCTCTTATGGCAGGCATTCTCTGCGGAACTTATTCTTCCGTATGTATTACAGGCGCGCTGTGGCTGGTACTGCGGAAGGTATTTCCTCAAAAAACACAGGCGTAAGAAAAAAGTATGGCAAAATGGATGGTAGCTGCCAAAAAGGCGGATTTTGATAAAATAGCGGAAAAATATCATATTACCCCGGTTCTTGCAAGAATTATGCGGAACCGGGATATAGAAGGAGACGAAGAAATTGAAAAGTTTCTTCATGGTGATTTAGAAGACCTGCACGATCCTTTTCTTATGAAGGATATGGAGAAGGCAGCAGATCTTATTACAGAAAAGATTAAGGAGGGAAAGACCATCCGCATTATAGGGGACTATGATGTGGATGGTATCTGTTCCTCCTATATTCTTCTGACCGGATTGAAGGAGCTTGGCGGCAGGGCAGACATTGTGATTCCCCATAGAATGAAAGATGGGTATGGGCTGAATGACCACTTGATTATGGAGGCTGCCGGAGACCACATTGACACGATTTTAACCTGCGACAATGGAATTGCTGCGGCACCACAGATACAGCTTGCCAAAGAAAAGGGTATGACAGTGATTGTAACGGACCACCATGAGGTTCCCTTTGAGGAGGGAGAAAGTGGACGAAATTATCTTCTGCCTGATGGGGATGCGGTGGTAGATCCCAAGCAGCCGGGCTGTGAGTATCCCTTTAAGCAGATCTGTGGCGGTGTAGTGGCTTTTAAGCTGATACAAACTCTTTTTTTCCTTTTTGACATGCCCCGTAAAGACCGGAAAAGATGGCAGCAGCTTTTAGATGAACTGCTGGTGTTTGCTGCACTTGCAACTGTTTGCGATGTGATGGAACTTCGGGATGAAAACAGGATTATTGTGAAAAAAGGGCTGGAGCTGATGAGTCAGACCACCAATCTTGGGATTAAAGCGCTTCTTATGGTAAACGGAATAGAAAGAAAGGCACTCAGCCCTTATCATGCGGGATTTATAATAGGCCCCTGTTTAAATGCCACAGGGCGTCTGGATACTGCTTTGCGTGCGTTGGAACTGTTTTGCACACAGGAATGGAAAGAAGCGGTCACCATTGCAGAAGATTTAAAACAGTTAAATGATAGTCGTAAACAGATGACTGAGGAAGGGGTAAAAGAAGCGGTAAGGCAGGTGGAAGAGACGGATCTTTTAAGTGACAGAGTGCTGGTTATTTTCCTTCCAGAATGTCATGAAAGCCTTGCCGGGATCATTGCCGGCAGAGTCAGGGAAAAGTTTGGAAAGCCGGCTTTTGTGCTGACCAGGGCGGAGGATGGCATAAAAGGCAGCGGCAGATCCATTGAAGCCTATAATATGTACGAAGAAATGACTGCTGTGAAAGAACTTTTTACCAGATATGGAGGCCATAAAATGGCAGCAGGTCTTTCTCTTCCTGATGAAAAAGCGGCAGGGGAGTTTAGAAAAAGATTAAATGAAAATTGTCGTTTGACAAAAGAGGATTTTGAGGAGGTTGTACATATCGACGTGCCTATGCCTTTAGCTTATGCAGACCGGAAGTTTATAAAGGAGTTAGCGCTGTTAGAGCCCTTTGGTACGGGAAATCCCAAACCTTTATTTGCCAGAAAAGGAATCAGTCTCTTATCAGGGCGGAAGATAGGTAAAAATCAAAATGTCGGGAAGTATACAATTGCAGATGAAGAAGGCCGGCAGTACGAAATGATTTATTTTGGTGATTTGGAACAGTTTGACATATTTCTAAAAGAAAGATTTGAAATTCGACTGGTGGAAGGATTGTATGCAGGCAGATTGGCAGTGGGAGAAGTGGTTATTTCCATTGCCTATTACCCTGATATCAATAGTTATGCGGGGAGAGAAAGCATACAAATTGTAATGCAGTATTACACGTGTTAAACAACGGATGCCGGACTTTGCCGCCATCCTTATGTTAATACAAAAGCCTCCGGGGGTGCCGGAGGCTTCTGTATTCTTATGAGGGGGGAGATAGTGAGTTGTTCAACTATCTTGATATTTATCATACAGGTAAATTGTGTATAAAATGTGTCCGATTTATGATAAAAATCTAAAATACTCTTAAAGAAAAGTTAAGCATATGAAAATTCAATATAAACATATTATTAAGAAGAATTAATGAAATTACCATCAATTGCAAAAAACATACATTCGTGTTATCTTATATAAGGGAAAGGAAAGCATTTCCCTCAGAAGTAAAAAGAAACAAGACAGGAGCTGTAAGAATGAAATGTGAAGAGTTGTTAAGAGGGCTTACCTATGAATGTATAAGGGGAAGCGTTGACTGTGAGATAAAAGAGGTAGTGTACGATTCGAGAAAATTATCACAAGGATGTCTGTTTATCTGTATCTGCGGTTATAATGTGGACGGACACAGCTTTGCAAAAGAGGCAGCTCAAAAAGGCGCAGCGGCAATTGTGGTGCAAAAGGATGTGGAACTTCCTAAGGATGTGGAACTTCCTTTGGAGAGTGAAATTACAGTGATTCGTGTGGAAGATACCAGATATGCGATGGCATTTATTTCGGCAGCTTATTTTGGACATCCGGCAGACCGGCTTAAAGTCATTGGCATTACCGGCACAAAGGGAAAAACCACCACTACCTATTTGATCAAATCCATTCTGGAAAAAGCAGGCTATAAGGTAGGGCTTGTAGGAACCATTGAAACGATTATTGGAGAAAAGCATATTCCGGCCAGCAATACCACGCCGGAGTCCTTTCTGCTCCAGCAGTATTTTATGGAAATGGAAAAGGCAGGCTGCCAGATTGTTGTAATGGAGGTGGCTTCCCAAGGGCTGAAGCTTCACAGAACCCAGGGATTTACTTTTGAAATTGGCATTTTTACCAATTTAGAGCCGGATCACATTGGGCCAAATGAACATGCGGATTTTGAAGAATATCAGTTTTGCAAGGGACTTTTGTTTAAACAGTGCAGGTTAGGGATCGTGAATAAGGATGACGTGCATATGAATGCGGTTTTAGAGGGACATACCTGTCAGCTTGAAACCTATGGTTTTGACAAAACTGCTGATCTTTATGCAGAAGAGTTAAAACTGGTCAATAAACCAGGAGAACTGGGCATAGACTTTAAGGTAAGAGCCAAGGATGCAAAATGGAAAGATTTTACAGTGGAGGTACCCACACCAGGACGATTTAGTGTGTACAATGCGCTTACTGCAATTGCAGTATGCAGGCATTTTAAGGTGGAAATACCACAAATACAAAAAGCGCTTTTAGGCGCTCATGTAAGGGGAAGAATAGAGATGGTTCCGGTATCAGATCAATTTACACTGCTGATTGATTATGCCCATAATGCCATGAGTCTTAAGAGTTTGCTTACTACTCTTAAAGAATATGAGCCAAAGAGGCTGGTCTGCTTATTCGGCTGTGGGGGAAACCGTTCTAAGATCCGCCGCTATGAAATGGGCGAGGTGAGTGGAAATTATGCGGATTTAACAATTATCACTTCTGACAATCCCAGATTTGAAAAGCCGCAGGATATCATAGAAGACATTAAAACAGGGATTCGGAAAACAAGCGGGAAATTTATTGAAATCTGCGACCGGAAGGAAGCAATTGCCTATGCCATTTTGAATGGGCAGCCGGGAGATATCATTGTGCTTGCTGGCAAGGGACACGAAGATTATCAGGAGATAGAAGGCGTAAAGTACCCAATGGATGAAAGAGACCTGATCGCAGAGATTTTAAAAGAAAACGGGCTTTCCAAAAAAGAATGAGGATAAATTCTGAGCAAAGCATAAAAACAGGCAGGAAGAATAGAAAAGATGACACAGGGAAGATATGCAAATATTATAATAGATATTTCCCATGAAAAAGTAGACAGAGCTTTTCAATATAAGATTCCAAAGGAACTTGACGGGAAAATAGAGACTGGTATGTGTGTGCAGATTCCATTTGGTGCAGGAAACCGTTTAAGGAATGGATATGTAATTGAAGTTACAGATAAAGCAGAGTTTCCTGATGAAAAGCAGAAGATGGTGGCAGGGATAGTAACCAGCGGTATGCCGGTGGAGGCAGATGCCATAAAACTTGCGGCATGGATGAAGGAAAATTATGGTTCCACCATGATTGCCGCATTAAAAACGGTGCTTCCTGTGAAACAGGCTATGAAGCATAAGGAAAAAAAGAAAATTATCCGTCTTTTGACTGTTGAGGAAATTCGCTGCGTTTTAGGGGAATGTATCAGGAAACACCAGACTGCAAAGGCCAGGGTTTTGACAGAACTTTGCAAAGAGCCGGTGCTTCCTTATGAACTGGTAATAGGACGGCTGCATGTGGCAGCAGCAACCTTAAAAAGCCTGCAGAATCAGGGCGTGATTTCCATAGAAAGTGAAAGTTATTACAGAAATCCGGTTAAGCTGGAAACTGCAAGGGAGATGGGGCTTGTTTTAAGCAAAGAGCAGGCAGAGATCAGAGATAAGGTTCTTTTAGATTTTGATCAGGGAAAAAGGAAGACTTATCTGATTCATGGAATTACAGGAAGTGGAAAAACTGAGGTTTATTTATCTTTGATCGAAGGTATGATAAAAAGAAAGAAACAGTGCATTATGCTGATTCCGGAGATTGCCCTTACTTATCAGACGCTGCTTAGGTTTTATAAAAGATTTGGAGACAGAGTTTCGGTAATGAATTCCACTTTGTCAGCGGGAGAAAAATTTGACCAGTGGGAGAGGGCAAGGAAGGGAGAACTTGATGTGATCATAGGCCCCCGTTCAGCTTTGTTTGTACCTTTTCCTGATTTGGGGCTGATTATTATGGATGAGGAGCATGAAACCAGCTATAAATCCGAGACGATGCCAAGATATCATACAAGAGAAACAGCCCAGTATCTTGCAGAAATGAAAGGGGCAAGTTTGGTTCTGGGATCGGCCACCCCTTCTTTGGAGGCATATTACCGGGCAAAAAAGGGAAGCTATGAATTATTTACGTTAGATAGAAGACTAACGGGCGGAAGCCTTGCACCAGTTTTTATTGTTGACTTGAGACAGGAGCTAAAAAGCGGCAACCGCTCCATTTTCAGCAGAAAATTGCAGGAGCTGATGGAGGAGAGGCTTCAGAAAAAAGAGCAGATTATGCTTTTTTTAAACAGAAGAGGATATGCCGGATTTGTATCCTGCCGGGCTTGCGGATATGTGATGAAGTGCCCCCACTGTGATGTGTCTTTATCCCAGCATATGGGGGGAAAAATGGTGTGTCATTACTGTGGCTATGAGACAAGGCAGCCGAAAAAATGTCCTTCCTGTTCTTCTCCTTATTTGTCAGGATTTAAAGCAGGAACCCAGCAGATTGAGCAGCAGCTTTATAAACAGTTTCCTGGCATACGGGTGCTGCGCATGGATGGAGATACCACCCGCACAAAGGACAGCTATCAAAAAATACTGTCGGCTTTTGCTGAGGGAGAAGCCGATGTACTGGTGGGAACCCAGATGATTGTAAAGGGGCATGATTTCCCTAATGTAACACTGGTGGGTGTACTGGCGGCAGATTTATCATTAAATGATAATGATTACCGGGCAGGAGAGAGAACCTTCCAGCTTCTGACGCAGGCAGCCGGGAGAGCCGGAAGAGGGCGAAAGCCCGGAGTGGCGGTGATTCAAACCTACCGGCCGGATCATTATAGTATTGTTAAGGCGGCAAATCAGAACTATGAAGAGTTTTATGAAGAGGAAATTTTGTACAGGGAGTTAGGTTCTTATCCTCCGGCGGCCCATATGATGGCGGTTTTAATCACTGCATCACGGGAAGAGAGAGGAGAAAAGCTGTCAGAGCAGTTGGCAGCCCTTACAAAGGATTTTTTGAAAGAAGGAAAGAATAAGGTATCAGTAATAGGTCCAGCTAAGGCATCTATTGGAAAAATAAATGATATTTACAGATTTGTGATCTATTATAAAGCGTTTGACTATGGACAATTGACGTCAGTTAAGGATAAAATAGAACAGTATTTACAGTCTTTGGCGTTAAAAGAAGAAAATGTACAGTTTGATTTTGAGCCTACAGACAGTTTTTAGTGAGGCAAAAACAGGCGTCAGTACTGCGGCGCAAACTATATATATAAATGCAGTGCAGAAATGAGGTAAAAAATGGCAATCAGAAACATAAGAGAAATGGGTGATCCGGTTTTAAATAAGGTCTGCAAGGAAGTAAAAGAAATAACAGACCGTACCAGAGAATTGATTGATGACATGTTTGATACCATGTATGAGGCCAATGGAGTAGGTCTTGCGGCGCCTCAGGTGGGAATTTTAAAGAGGATCGTAGTAATTGATGTGACAGGTGAGGAACCTCACCTTCTGATTAATCCGGTTATTTTGGAAACCAGCGGGGAACAGACCGGAAATGAAGGATGTCTCAGTGTCCCGGGGAAAACAGGGATCGTAACAAGACCTAATTATGTGAAAGTGAAAGCATATGATGAGAATCTCCAGCCTTTTGAGCTGGAAGGGACAGAGCTGCTGGCCCGGGCAATCTGTCATGAATTGGAACATTTAGATGGACATTTGTATGTGGAAAAAGTAGAAGGAGACCTTTTAAATGTCTCTGATGTATATGAGGATGAAGATTGATGAAAATTGTATATATGGGAACCCCTGATTTTGCAGTGGCGCCTTTAGAGGCTTTGATTCAGGCAGGTCATCAGGTCAGTGCGGTGGTGACACAGCCGGATAAGCAAAAGGGACGGGGAAAAGAAGTGCAAATGACACCGGTAAAGGAGTGTGCTTTAAAATATGGGATACCTGTATTTCAGCCGGTTAAAATCAAAGAAAAAGAAGCAGTTGAAAAACTGCGGGAATATCCGGCAGATCTGTTTGTGATAGCAGCTTTTGGGCAGTTATTGTCAGAGGAGATATTAAATATGCCCAAATTTGGATGTGTAAATATACACGCGTCTCTTCTTCCTGCCTACCGGGGAGCAGCGCCTATCCAGTGGGTGATCCTAAATGGAGAAACAAAGACAGGCGTTACCATTATGCAGATGGAAAAAGGACTTGATACTGGTGATATGCTTTTAAAGGCAGAGGTAGACATAGATCCCAAAGAAACAGGAGAAAGTCTTCATGATAAATTGATGGAAACGGGAGCAAAGCTGATAGTTGAAGCACTTCCTAAAATAGAGCGTGGAGAATTGACGAAAGAGAAGCAGGATGATTCTTTGTCCACCTATGCTCCAAGACTGACAAAGGCTATGGGATTAATTGACTGGAATCAGGAGGCAGCAGTGATAGAAAGACTGATCCGTGGTTTAAATTCATGGCCAAGTGCATATACCTATTATCACGGAAAAACCTTAAAGATATGGGAAGCAGACGTAATCCCAATTCAGGCTGATGAGGAAAATAACACTGCGTTGCCAGGTACGATTTGCCGCATAAACAAAGATTTTTTTGATATAGCATGTGGAAAAGATTTTTTACGTGTATATTCTCTGCAGCTTGAGGGGAAAAAACGTGTTTCTGTGAAAGACTTCCTTCTGGGTTATCAATTAGAACCAGGAATACAATTAGGAGTTAACTTATAAAACATTGTCAAAGTCGTCTCCAAATTTATATTTTTGAAAGGAGCAATAACATTATGTATGGTTACTATTTTGATCCTACCTATATTTTAGTATTGATTGGAGCTCTTCTGTGCATTTGGGCAAGTTCACGAGTGAACAGTACCTACCGCAAATATGCCAAAGTGCGCAGTTACAGCGGTCTGACAGGAGCGGAAGCAGCAAGAAGGATTCTTCAGATGTCAGGTATCTATGACGTACAGGTTCAGCATGTTTCCGGTGAATTGACGGATCACTATGATCCAACCAGAAAGGTACTTAATCTGTCAGATTCTGTATATGGCTCTTCTTCTGTGGCTGCTATTGGAGTTGCAGCACATGAATGCGGACATGCCCTGCAGCATAGGGATGGTTATCTTCCTTTAAAAATCAGATCTGCGCTGGTGCCTGCAGCAAACATTGGCTCTCGGTTAGGGCTGCCCATAGTGATTCTTGGACTGATTCTCGGATTTGGATTTGAACTGCCGGGAGGAGCTTATTTTTCACTGGCACAAATTGGTGTGTGGATATTTGCCCTTGCAGTGCTATTCCAGATCGTGACGCTGCCGGTGGAATTTAATGCATCGGGAAGGGCGCTTAATATGCTTGGAAGCTATGGACTTATGAACCAGGGGGAAGTAAAGGATTGTAAGCGTGTATTGAGCGCAGCAGCTCTTACCTATGTGGCAGCGGCGGCTTCTTCGATCCTGCAGCTTTTAAGGCTTGTTCTTCTTACCGGAAACAGAAGAAGAAGTGATTAGCAAAGGAATGTAAGCGTGGAAAATAAGAGAGAACTGATACTGGATATGCTGATAGAAATACTGGAAAAGGAAAACTACAGTCATCTGGTGATCAGAGATGTTTTAGATAAATATAATTATATGGAAAGCAGAGATAAAGCCTTCATTAAAAGAGTGACAGAAGGAACGCTGGAAAGGCTGATTCAGATGGATTATATTCTGGATCAATTTTCTAAAACGCCTGTAGCGAAGATGAAGCCTTTGATTAGAAATCTGCTTCGAATGAGCACATACCAGATGCTTTATATGGACAGCATTCCCGACAGCGCAGTTTGCAATGAGGCAGTGAAGCTGGCAGGAAAAAGAGGATTTAAAGGGCTGGCAGGATTTGTAAATGGCGTGCTCCGCAGCATTGCAAGAAACAAGACAAAAATTACTTATCCAGACAGAGAAAAAGAAAAGAGCAGGTTTTTGTCCGTATGGTACTCCATGCCGGAATGGCTGGTAAAAATGTGGATGGATGCATATGGAGAAGAAACTACCTCCTGTATTTTGGAGGGACTTTTAAAGGAACATCCTGTGTCGGTACGGGTAAAGGAAAATTTAAGCAGTAAGCAGAGAGAAGAATGGATTGCCCAAATTAGAAGAACGGGTGTTATTGTAAATCCGCATCCTTATTTGCCTTATGCTTTTCAGCTTTCTAATATAGATGGCATTAAAAATCTGCCGGGATATGAAGAAGGGTATTTTATAGTGCAGGATGTGAGCAGTATGCTGGTCACAGAAGTTTGCAAAATAGGGGAAGCAGAGCAGGAGGAAATGGATGCTGCAAAGACACAAATAACAGGTGATATTCCATTTCTTGGGCTGGATGTGTGTGCTGCACCGGGAGGAAAATCCATGCATCTTGCGGAAAAACTCACGGGAAAAGGAAAAGTAATTTCAAGGGATTTGACGGAGTATAAGGTGTCGCTGATCAGAGATAATATAGAGAGAATGGGATACCAAAATATAGATGCATCTGTGGGTGACGCATTGGTTTTTGATGAAGATCTGAAGGAAAAGGCAGATGTGGTACTGGCAGATTTGCCCTGTTCTGGATTGGGGATTATAGGTAAAAAAAGAGATATTAAATACAGGATATCAAAAGAAGGACTTGAGGAACTGAAGGAGCTTCAAAAGCAGATCCTTAATGTGATCTGGCAGTATGTAAAGCCGGGGGGCGTGTTGATTTACAGTACATGTACCATAAATTCAGGAGAAAACCAGCAGATGGTGGAGTGGTTTACACAAAATTACCCTTTTCGGCCGGAGAGTTTGTCTCCTTATCTGCCAGAAATGTTGAAAAAAGAAGGAGAAAATGGAATGCTGCAGCTTCTTCCCGGTGTACATGAAACGGATGGATTTTTTCTGGCAAAGCTGAGACGTTTAGGATAAAGGAATAAGGGTTCAATGCAGGATATAAAATCATTTACTTTAGAAGAACTAAAATTAGAAATGGAAGCGCTGGGGGAAAAATCCTTTCGGGCAAAACAGCTTTATCAGTGGATGCATCAAAAACTTGCGCGCAGCTTTGATGAAATGACCAATCTTCCTCTTTCTCTCAGAGAAAAGTGTGTCCAGTCATATGAGTATACTTCCATAAGGGAAGTAAAAATGCAGGAATCTGCCATAGACGGTACCAGAAAATATTTGTTTGAGTTAAAAGATGGCTCTCTGGTAGAAAGCGTATGGATGAAATATAAGCATGGCAATAGTGTATGTATTTCATCGCAGGTGGGATGTCGTATGGGATGTGTTTTTTGTGCATCTACGATAGGCGGGCTGGAACGCTCCCTGACGCCATCAGAAATGCTGGATCAAATCTATAAAGTGACTCTTTTGACAGGCGAGAGGGTTTCCAATGTGGTGGTAATGGGTACCGGAGAACCTTTGGATAATTATGATAATCTGCTGCGTTTTATCCAGCTTTTGACGGATGAAAACGGATTACATATCAGCCAGAGGAATATTACCGTTTCTACCTGCGGCCTGGTGCCTCAAATGTTTCAATTGGCCGATGAGAAGCTTCAAATCACACTGGCATTGTCACTTCATGCTTCATCTGATGAAAAAAGAAAAGAATTGATGCCTATAGCCAATAAATATTCTATTGCAGAGTTGATAGAAGCATGCAGATATTATTTTGAGAAAACAGGAAGACGGATCACCTTTGAATATTCTTTAGTAGGCGGTGTCAACGATAAACCGGAAGATGCCGAAAGGCTGGCTGCATTAATGAAAGGCTTAAACTGTCATGTAAATTTGATTCCGGTAAACCCAATAAAAGAGAGGGATTTTGTGCAGTCGAAAGGCGCAGAAATAGCTTCATTTAAAAATAAACTTGAAAAAAATGGAATAAATGTTACTATTAGAAGGGAAATGGGAAGAGATATTGACGGTGCATGTGGACAATTGCGAAGACGACAAAAGGCGCTGCAATAGGAGGTAAAACGTGTTACAATCCTTTTCTGTGACGGATATAGGAAAAAAGAGAAAACTGAATCAGGATTTCGTGTATGTATCGGAGGAGCCTGTAGGAAATCTTCCTAATGTTTTTATCGTGGCTGATGGGATGGGAGGTCATAATGCGGGGGACTATGCTTCCAAATGCACAGTTGAGACAATTGTCCGGGAAATCAGGGGATGCTTTGAAAAGAATCCCGTGAGAATCTTAAGCAAGGCAATCCGGGTAGCTAATGATCAGATCAGGAGAAGAGCCAAGGAGGATGAAACTCTCTATGGCATGGGAACCACTGTTGTGGCAGCAACCTGTCTGGGGCATTATTTACAGGTTGCAAATGTGGGTGACAGCAGACTATATATCATCAATAAAGAGATCCGACAGATTACCCGGGATCATTCTCTGGTGGAAGAGATGGTGCGGATGGGAGGAATTGACCGGAAAGCGGCAAGAAATCATCCAGACAAAAATATTATTACCAGAGCAATCGGCGGGCTGGATACGGTGGAAATTGACTTTTTCCATGAAGAGCTAAAGCCGGGAGACATTATATTAATGTGCTCGGATGGACTTACCAATATGCTTGAGGATGAAGAGATCGGTGAAATTTTAAAAGAGCAGGTCTCAATTGAGGAGAGGGCGAAAAAACTGGTAGAGGCGGCCAATAATAATGGCGGAAAAGATAATATAGCAGTAATTTTGATTGATGTATTCGCCAAAGAATGATGATGTTAAGAGGTAAATAATGGTTAAAATAGGAATGATAATCGGTGATAGATATGAAATATTGGAAAAAATCGGCACAGGCGGAATGTCTGATGTTTACAAGGCAAAGGATCATAAGCTGAATCGTCCGGTAGCGGTAAAAGTTTTAAAGCAGGAATTTAGTGAAAATGCCAATTTTGTTTCCAAATTCAGGATCGAAGCCCAGGCAGCAGCCGGTCTTATGCATCCCAATATTGTCAATGTGTATGATGTTGGGGAGGAAAACGGAATCTATTTTATTGTTATGGAACTGGTAGAGGGTATCACCCTGAAAAAATACATTGAAAAAAAGGCCAGACTTTCCGTGAAAGAGGCTGTCAGTATTGCAATTCAGGTGAGTATGGGAATTGAGGCAGCTCATAACAATCATATTATTCATAGAGACATTAAACCGCAGAATATAATCATTTCTAAAGAAGGCAAGGTAAAGGTAACGGATTTTGGCATTGCAAAAGCCGCAACCAGCAATACCATTACGTCAAATGTGATGGGTTCTGTTCACTATACCTCTCCGGAGCAGGCAAGAGGAGGGTATTCTGACGAAAAAAGTGATATTTATTCCCTTGGTGTTACCATGTTTGAGATGCTTACCGGACGTGTTCCCTTTAATGGAGAAACAACGGTAGCCATTGCAATTAAACATATTCAGGAAGAAATGCCTTCTCCCCGGGAATTTGTTTCTGAGATTCCCATTAGTGTAGAGCAGATTGTATTTAAATGCTGCCAGAAGAGCCCAGATCGAAGATATCAGTCTATGGGAGAACTTGTGGCGGATTTAAAACGTTCCTTAATGACGCCGGATGAAGATTTTGTCAGGGTAGTTAATTCTGATGAGGAAGGATCTACCAAGATGATCAGCGACAGGGATATGGCGCGCATTAAAAAACAGTCGAAGCATCGAGACAGTATGGAAGAAGCGATACATCTTCGAACAGAAGCAGATGTGAAAAGAAGCGCGAAAAAAAGATATGTAGTGGAAGAAGAAGACGAGGAAGAAGAGGAGCTTGAGGAAGAATATTACGAGGACGAGGAAGAAGAGGACGAGGATGATTATAATCCGAAAGCAGAGCGCCTTACAACTGCGCTTGCAGTGATTGCTGCCATTTTAATAGGATGCATTGTGCTTTTCTTGGTAGGCAGTGCGGTAGGCTTATTTGAACTTGATCTTTTTGGAAAGGGAGATGACCAAAATCAGGAACAGACGCAGGAAGTAAAAGAACAGGTTGAAATGATTGAAGTAACTGGAAAAAATATAGATGATGTGAAGGTTGCCCTTTTAAATTTAGGTTTGACGCCGGAAATTGAATATCAGGAAAGTACCCAGTACGAACAGGGTATCGTTATGTCAGCCAGTGTGGAAGCCGGAACTAAAGTAGATGAAGGCAGCAATGTTGTCCTTACAGTCAGCGCCGGATCAGAAGGGGTGGAAGTGCCTGATGTAAAGGGAATGTCGGAAGCAGAGGGCGTGGCCGCCTTAAGCCAGAAAGGATTTATCGTAAATAAGACAGAAGGTCATGACGAATATATCAAGGAAGGGAATATTATTACCCAGTCACCGGAGGCAGGTTCGAAAGCACCCAGTGGAACCACTATAACGATACGGATCAGTTTAGGACCGGAAAATGCCAAGGTCAGAGTACCTGATTTAATGGGAAAAGGGGAAGAAGAGGCGATGGCATTACTGGTAGAGTCAGGGCTGCAGCTTGGTGTAGTATCTACAGTAAACAATGAAAATGTGGAACTGACAGGTTTGGTTTGTTATCAAAGCTATTCCGTAGGTTCTTATGTGGATGCAGGAACAATGGTGGATATCAGTATCAGTTTAGGGCCAGAACAGGCAACTTATAAATTTACAGATAGTATTTCAGCGCCTACACCAGAGGAAGATCCCCGTTATAGGGGCGGCACGCTGGTGACAGTCACACTGATGGCGGATGACGGAACACAGCTTTTAAGCACTCAGACAGCGGCGTTTCCTATCCAACAGCAGAATATTACCGGAATTAAATGCAATACTGGTTATATACTTTATCAATATGTAAATAATATAGAAGCTACAAGTGTGACCAATGAAGATGGTACAGTGACTGATATACCGGCATCATCTGAAAACAAAGAAATCAGAAGGCCCGTACAGTTTGCAGCAGAATAGAAGTTAACAAGAGGATGAGGATGCAGGGGAAGATCATAAAAGGAATTGCAGGCTTTTATTATGTGCATACCACGAAAGGGGTAGTGGAGTGCAAGGCTAAGGGGATCTTTAGAAAAGACAAGATCAAACCCCTTGTCGGTGATAATGTTGAAATTGAATTTGTGGATGAAGAACAGCTTCTTGGAAATATCATTAAGATATTTCCAAGAAGTAATGCGTTAGTAAGGCCTGCTTCAGCCAATATTGATCAGGCGCTTGTGATTTTTGCAATTGTAAAGCCAAATCCAAATTATAATCTGTTAGACCGTTTTTTGATTCGAATGGAGCAGCAGGGCCTTCCTGTGGTAATCTGCTTTAACAAAAAAGATATTGCTTCCGATATGGAACTACAGGAACTTAGTAGCAGCTATGACAGATGTGGCTATCAGGTACTTTTTGTAAGTGGAGAAAAAAAGCAGGGAATTGACCAGATAGAAAAGCATTTGCATGGAAAAACAACAGTGGTGGCAGGGCCCAGCGGTGTGGGGAAGTCAACCATCATCAATGCCCTTTATCCAGAAGCCAATATGGAAACTGGAGAAATCAGCCGCAAGATAGAACGGGGCAGGCATACTACCAGACATGCCCAGTTGTTTGCTTTGTCAGAGGATACATTTATTATGGATACACCAGGATTCACTTCCTTAAGCCTTGACGATATGGAAAAAGAAGACTTAAGGGACTGCTATCCGGAATTTGCTGAATTTGAGGAAAACTGCCGGTTTGGCGGATGCGCCCACATAAGTGAGCCGGTGTGCGGCGTAAAGGACGCTCTTGCAGCAGGGAAGATCAGCAGGGTGCGGTATGAAAATTATGCAGCCTTGTATGAGGAATTGAAAAATAAGAAAAAGTATTAACTGTGTTGAGATATTTATTAAAGTAAACAAAGGAGATGTATAAATATGAAACTAGGCATCGTTGTTTTACTGACGATTTCATGTAATTCTATATAACTCCATGAATTGCTATAAAGTAGCATGAATAAAGGGTTTGCAGGAAACTCAAAGTGTATGAAATGCCATATAATTCTATATAGTTCAATAGATAAATGGTGCGGTAATGGTGCGGTAAAAGAGTTTGGCACAAAATAGAATATTTGGACATCTGAATAAGTCCATTATCAGTTATAGAAATATGATTGATGGTGGGCTTATTTTAGTGCCTAAATATATTTAGTGAGGAAATGGACATGAGATTGTCGAAAACGGCTGTATGAGCCTCACAGAGCATTATGAGGGCAATCCATAAAGCGTATATACATTACTAATTGAAAAGCACATTTCATTGAAAAAATGGCAGAAAGGAGAATCAAAACTAATGGCAAGAGTAAAAGGGACAAAAGCATTATCGGCTTACAAGATGGCAAAACGCATATCGGACAGAAAAGATAATGTTTATGATAAGAGAATTATTGAAAACATTCTGAATATGTATATGGATGAATGCCGAAAAGCATTACTATCTGGTGAAAGGGTGCAGATTACAAAAGTAGGAACAATCATACCAGAAGTAAAAGTCCATGAAGGAAACTTTAATCTTCCTATATGCAATAAAGACGGCGGTAATCCACCATATACTAAGTTAAGGATAAGACGCAATAATCTTTTGGGTGATATAATGAACAGACTTTTAATAAAAAACATTGAAAATGGCATCTATGGATTGGACAAATTACCATTCAGCAGACAGCAAATGGATATTCTAAAGAAGAGTGGATATATACCAGAAAATGCAGAAATTAAAAATGGAGATGATGAATAATGGCAAAACATATTAGCAACATGAATCAGCTACAAGCGGCACTTATGCCGACTATGGTAAAAATGGTAGATGTATTAGCAGAAAGAGTGTATGAAACTTTAAATTATTTTCTACAAGAGTACTATAACAGTTATGATCCGAAATCCTACAGACGGCAATATGACTTCCTACGTTCAGCGGTAAAAGTTGAACCTAAAATAAAGGGAAGTAAGGTTACGGCATCTGTTTATATTGATACAGAATCCATGGACAACTATTACAATGCTACTGGCTTTCAGGTTGCACAGTGGGCTAATCAGGGATTACATGGTGGATTAGATACGAACAGTAAAACTCCTCACGTTTGGGATGATACTATGGATAATACTGTAAATAATGGAGAACTTCTGAAACTGGCTGTTGAATATTTGCGGAGCAAAGGATTTTCTGTAAGAGCATAGCGGAGGGTTGTATGAAAATATATGTGGACAATGCACCAGAGAATTGTAATAACTGTATTTTTAGACAGAACATGAACCAACATTGGGATTTGAATGATTATTGCTTTCTGAATAAGAAAAGTACAAGCAGGATTATTATGGATAGGGATTGTCCATTAGAAAAAATTGGAGGGAAAAGATACATAGTGAAATTAAATGAACGAGTAGCAATTATTACAGAAGAAAATATAAGCAGATTATCACATTTATATGGGGAAATAGATATTGACGATCTATCCAGAATTGTAAATAACCATTTGAAGGTTGCTATTGATGAGATTGAGGAAGATTCCAGACGGCAGAAAAACACAATGGCAATAGCAAAACTTGATGGTGAATGTCCATATAGAAAGGAAACTGATTTTGACGGAGAATACTAAAAGACATAGAGTACCACATTGCGCTGAATGTGAGAGATGTCAATGTACAGATTTTATCTACAAAGATTACTATTGTTGTGAAGAAAATGATACGATGCAGATATTTGGCAGACTTGGTGTAGATTATCCACCGAAAACAAGTCCTAAGTGGTGTCCGTTGAGAAATAATGAAAAATAAGTAGTATAGAACTGCTGTTGTATGGTCGAAAAATTGACTGTGAAATCTGACTCCCTAAATTTGGGGAGTGAAAAATATATAAAAACATTTCCCCAAATCTGGGGAGAACTAAATAGATTAAAGGAGAACTAAACATTTATGGCAACAAAAGAAGTAAAAGAACTAAGTATTGAAACCATCAAGAAAGATCTTATCGACAAATTTACAAACAATATGGATATTTTAAGGTATTTAGAAGTAGAGAGACATAATGATGTTAAACTTTCACAAGTGAAGGATGCTTTTGTTTATGATTATGATAATCCGAATGTGACAGGCAATTTTATTACAGTAGATGTTGCAGAGTATGTATCTTCAAAAGTAAACATAAGGGATTCTACAAAATATGTTGTATCTATAAAGATTGGATTAGAACATGAAAATAATTTAGATAATATGGCAGCAATTATAAAGAAGATTGTTTTGAATGTATATCCATATATCAAGAAGTATAATAATGTTCCAATTTATGTAAAGAAATATGGTTATGCTTATTCTAATGAGCGTGAACATAATGAACTTAATCGCATGATTACTTTTGAGATTAAAGAATAAGTGTGTTACTACACTACAGGGTAATCAAAATAATCTGTAAAATAGAAATTCAAGAAATTCTTATAACTGTCAACCACTTCACTGTGCAAGTCTGCACAATGAGATTCCATTAAATGATGATTAAAAACTGAATATTTGAAAATGTAAGTATAGTATAAGATTGCGCCATTTTTGGTGTGGTCTTTTTGTGATGCAAAAACCTAACATTTCTGAAATTTTACTAATCAAGATTGGTACGAAAATTTTTGTAAACTTCTAAAATATATTTCTTGAATTTCTGGTAATCTAGGAGGTTCAATGGGTAATGACATAAAATGTATGTACTTTAACCACAGATTCAAAGATAAGCCACAAGGTAAACAGTGTGGATGGGTACAGAAAAGTTTGACACAAGTAAACATTACGATTGAAAATTTGGCAGATGCTTTAGTGCATGGGGCATCTTTTAAGCCAGGAGTATTAGCAGGAGGGAATAAAGCTGAAAACTGGATAGAACAACAATTATTTGGTCTTGATTTTGACGATGGCATAAGGATAGAAGAAGCCTATGATAAAGTGATTTCTCTAGGGATTACACCATGTTTTATGTATACGACATTCAGCCACAAAGAAGAACATCATAAATTCCGCATGATATTCTGTAATGATACTGTAATTACAGATGGGAATATCAGGGATAGGCTACAGGCTACGCTTATGGGAATTATCGGCGGTATTGATGAAGTATGTTTTAACCGTGACAGACTATTTTTCGGCGGTAAAGGGCATACAGTATTATATCCTGATTATGGTATAAGAATAAATGCTGAATCCATCATAGAAAATTACTGGAATGATGATTTTGAACAGTATATTTCCAATGCAAAGCCAAAATCAAAGAAGAAAAAGGATAGCACTGCTGCCGGTATCAAAAATAAAGCTACTGATACGGTAAAAGATCGTCCTACATATGAAAATATGAATGTAAAAGCAATCAAAGAACATGATATTGAGTATCTACGCAAGGTATTAGCACATGATCCGATAGAATTTGAGAATAAAAATGAGTTTTGGGATTATATCTACTCTGAATTGGATATAGCGGAACTGATTGATATAGACGATCCGAGGTCATTTTGTTGTGTGTTGCATGATGATCATAATCCATCTGCAAATATCTTTACTACGCAAAATGGCGTACAGAAATATAGATGTTGCTCTGAAAATCTCACGCTGAATATCAAGCAGTTAATTGAATTATTAGGCGATTTCAAGTCCGAATACAAAGCAATTCAGTTTATCATGAATATCTACAACCTATCAATCAAAGAATCCCAATGGAGCATAGAACAGAGAGAGAATATTGACCTTATGATTAGCAATATCACGTTGAATAAGTTCAAAGAATTGTGTCCACAGGCAGATAAAAATATCAAATATGCAAAAGATACATTCCTTATGATGCTTTCTATTGCAAGGAATAATATTTATAGTGAAAAGTTCTCCAATAATGACGGTGAGATTGTATTTTATGTGACCAATAAGAAGCTATCTGAATATTTGGGAAAGAGCAACAGCCAAAAGAAGATTGATAAAGTCAGTAAATATGTAAAGATGCTTGTATATCATGATCTGATTAGGATTTTGGATAATGACCAGATACCAAAGGAATTATTGAAAAATGCTTTAAAATATACGAACGGTAATAAAAATCGTGCTAATTTCTATGCTATCCCATCATGGGTAATTCAGCAGTTAAGCACTATTGAGAATAATGGTGTCAGATGGAAGGAAAAAGGCTATAGGATTGCAGGAGTATCATTCGATATGTTTTATCGTTCTGAAGGATTCGATGTGGCAGCTTCCATATATCCGCAATATAAGAAAAAGAAAAATGAATATGGTGAGATTGTAGACCGTTCTACAACAAAAGCCAGTGATGAGCGTACTTTGAAGATTTCCGAGATCATATTACAGTGTATCCAGCGAAAAGGATATTGTACTGAAAAGGAAGTTGTCTATATTCTTGGTAATAAATATAGATATGAAGTTACTGAAACGCAGATTAAGCGCAGTCTTAATGAGATTATGGATTTATATGGATTGAAAAAGGTCAAAGCAAATAAGGCATTGAAGGAGCAGTATCATATTAAATCAGACGGTTATCCCAATATCATTGTTGAAGATGTTGCTTAATGGGTGGATAGGGGAGGTAAAAGGGTAGGGTAGTAACTTATATATATCTATATTACTACCCACCCCTTTTACCCTATTGGCTGTCAATATCAAAAATTAAGATGTCCCCAATTTTGGGGAAAACATTAAAACTGAATATAGCACTTACAGAGACAGTATGAATCAATCGTATTGTCTCTTTTATTATGAATAGCGATCGGAGCATACAGTCGGGATGCTCAAATATTGACTTGGCACAAAATGGTGCTGAATTATCTAAAGACATATTGAAATTGAAAGGAATTATTATAAGCAACAATGAATACAGAAATTATTACAGAAAATTTAGAAACAACAGAATCAAAAATGCAATTTATCTTAGATGAAAACGGAGAATTACAGGAAATATCAAAGGACAAATGCAGAATAGTGGAATATCCAATCAAATATAAGCTGAAAAATGCTTTTGAGGTATTTGTGCGTGTAGATGGCACTGAAAATTACTGGATCAGTAATTATGGAAGATGCGTAAATAATCTGAATCGTAAAGATAAAAATACATTCTACAAACATAAAGAGGGTAAATGTCATTATACGGTATTTGAGATTGAGCGTTATGAAGTAAAGAACAGGAAGGGAAAACCAACAGGAGAGATTGCAGAAAACCGATATAAGCGAGAGACTACGCCAGAGGATTTAGTAGTTGATGCTTTTCTTGTCAAATATAAAGGCAGATTCAAAGTATGGCACAAAGACGGTGATGAATCAAATAATTGGTATAAGAATCTTTTGACTGTCACGCCTGATGATTATAAAAATCTCAAATCTGGTAAGATTACATGGCAGGAATTGAATCTGGAACAGGAATACATAGAATATGTGAACAAAGCCAGTTATCATGCTTATAAGGTGTACAATGGCGTTTTGGCAAGATGTAAATCTACAGAAGAAACAGATTCTATACATAAATGCTACAATAAATCCTCTATGTGGGAAGTATGGCTGAAGAATCCAAAGGCATTTGTTAAATGGTATCTTGAACATTATTATGAGTGTGGGGATGAAGAAATGGATGTTGACAAGGATTTATTTGGTGATGGTTCCGGCATGTATCATCCCGATTTCTGCTGTATTTTGCCAAAGGGATTAAATACGCTACTTGCCAATAGTAAAAAGCATTATAAAGAGGGAGAAACGCCTGATAATGTGCTTCCTTTGGGAGTAAGTTATAACGGCAAGACACGCAAATATACAAGTTCGATTCAGTTTACAGGAGCAGAAAGACCAATACCATTATCAGAGTGGGATACTGCGGAAGAAGCATTTGAGGAATATAGAGTTCTGAAAAGAGCAGATATATTGATTGTAGCTGCTAAGTATAAGAACAGCATACCAGATTATATCTATGACAGATTATTGATGGTTGAAGTGAAACCATATTAAATTTTAGGAGGACATTTTACAATGACAGATTTTGAAAAGAAGATTAAAACAAAACTGATTGAAGATGAATATGCGGAGAAATTTCACCGATTAGATACGGAGGCATCCATAGCGCATATCAACCGTGATAATGAGCAGTTATGCAGGATCAATGAGAAAAGAGTACAGCTTGAAGCAGAGATGGAAGTTGAAAAGAATTTTTTGAGATATTAAGATTGGAGGACATTTTACAATGAATAAGACAAATACAACGCAATCTACATTGAACATGATTAAATCAGTATGTGCAGAACGTGACCGCAAGGAACGTAACAGGTTAGAAGCCAATAGACTGAATCAGTTAAAACGAGAAGAAGCCGAGAGGGAGAGAATACAGCATAGCAACAACCTTCTCAATTCTTATATTGAAAAAGCAATAGCGAGAGAAGAACAGCAGAAAGAGAAACATAATCAGACCTTACAGAATATTCATGATGAGAGTGTGAAAAGAAAGTCAGAAGACGCATACAGGACAAAAGAGATGACCAGTGCTATAAACAGAGGTATCAGGAATGCGGAGAAAAAAGAAGAAGACAGCAAATCATGGGATGCTTTCATGGAACGGAATAAGAGATTGCTTGATAAAGGGAGAGAAGGGATTAAGAGACAACAGAATAAGACATATTTTAGTTGATATTTGGGGTATATACCATTATATAGTAGGTACTTAGAATTTTCTGATGGAAACCTACCCCCACACACATAGAATTATGGCTATATTGGATAACAATACTTTATCTGATATAGTCATTTTTTTTACCGATTTAGCAAAGCTAAATAAACACTGAAAATCATTGATTGTAGGAGTGATATTTAGTATAATGTATGCTGTAGCCAGTAAACAGGAATGACATAGAAAAGATTATCTTTAGTAAGAAGTTTTGTGTAGTAATATAATCCCATTTACTGCATGATTTTTTACATTTATCGGGATGCCATCTATCCCAAAATCTGTATGTTTTATTGCAGTTATTGGGATGCGGTGAAAAGTTCGGTAAAAATAGGAGTTCTGTATAGGGGTATATGGCGATATAGGGTGGTGAAATATATGGGAGATTTAAACATACCCCTCCCCCCTATTCGGTGAGATAAAAGAAGGAGAAATAGCATTATGTCAGATGTTTGTAACTGTTGCGGTAAGAAAATCCCGTTTTTAGATGTAGATTTTGATTACATAGAAATTGATAATGAATCATATAGAATATGTGGTAAATGTAGAAATAAAATAAACGCATATAATTCTGGGGATATTCCCGTTGATGAAGTCATTTCAGATGCTACACATAAAAAAGTAGCTGATTATCTCAGGAATATTAAATCAGATGAAGAAATAGAGCATGAGAAGAAAGAAAAAGAACGAATTGAAAATAAAATAGTTGCACAGAGGAATGATCCGCTTTATGATGATATACACCAGATTGCTGGAGATTTACGGTTTATTAAAAATCTGATTATTGTAGGTCTTGTGTGTGGCTTTATTTTGGGGCTTATTGGGGTGCTTGGATTAATTTAAGGTGGGATGATTTTATGGCAAAGCAATGTATATCATGTGGAAAGAATATAGGATTATTAACAGTTAGAATTCCGTTATTAGAAAATGAAGATTTGGTTATTTGTGCAGAGTGTTTTGAAAAAATGCCATCCATATTAGATGATCTGTATCAAAAACGGATACATCCAACCAAAACAGAACTATTGACGATTAAAGAAGAAATAATCCAGCAACTCAAAATATTAAATTATAATCAAGATACAATCAATGTAATTACAAAGTTTTTGGATAATAAAATTAAAAAAGCAAAAGACCCAGAAAATAGTGAAAATGGCAAATTGCTAAAGAAGTGTCCTGTCTGTAAGAAAAATGTTAATTATGATACAGAGATATGTTCAGATTGTGGCTTTGCTTTTAATGTGATGACAGTGATTGAATATAAAGAGATTGCAAAAATATACAATGAACGCCTTGAACAATATAAACGGAATCCATTTTATGAATATGATTATATTGTTGTTCCAAATAAATCTGACGGTTCAACTAATAAAGAATCAATAGAAGATATTATTAGAAACCACGCTATGCAAGGCTGGCGATTAGTCACAATGTATTCTAATGAGACTGGTAAAAATGCAATTACTGTAGGTGGAGTAGGTAGCAATGTTACCATATGCGAAGATATAATTGTATTTGAGAGATGTATCAAAGAAGCAGAAGAATCGGAGGATAAAAAATGTCATTGATAAGGAGCAAAAAAAATATTGCAGTATGCAGTATAATTGGAATTGTTGTCATTGGTGTAATTATATTTTTGGTAACGAGAAGTAATTCTTCATCTGTTGTTGGTGAATGGGTGATAGATTCATATAATACGGCAAATGGGAATATCAAACAGGAAAATATAGGTGAATATTATGGTGAAAATTATCAAAATACCAATGCTGAATTTTCAGCGGTATTTAAGGATAATGGAACGGTTATTTTGAATATGCCAGTTTATGAGGGCATGGAGCCAGTAAGCAAAGAAATACCGTATGAAATAAAAGGTAGCGAAATATATTTGTCTGCCGAAGGTGAGAGCATAAGAGGATTTGAGATAAAAGGCGATACTCTTATCATGTATGATATTGGTAATATTATGGATGAGGCGGTATTGAAAAAGAAATAGTAATTGATGGGATTCGCTGATTATGGCGAGTCCTTATTTTTCGCATTTTTATATATGGGGTATAGGGTATATATGGTACTTTATATATAGAAACGGAAACATATCCCCTCCCCCATGTTATACGGGTATCAATAGAACTGCTGATTTTTTGTTTCATTTTCAATCGTATATCTTTAGATTTTAGAGATAATGGTTATAAGTGATAAGTTGTCAGGGTAAATATATTACGTCTGAAATTCTAAGATATACATTTGATTTTAACAATAATCAATACACTTCGGTAGGTCAAAAAATTAAGGTGACGTGCATGTTCATCAGATAGGGGCTTTAGCAGAATAAAGTCAGATTTTAATAATGTAAACCTACCGGCATACACCCTTGCGCCTGCTGCCCCTATACCATTATACAGACCGCACACAAGCCACAAATAACCACGTTACACGCCGATTCTAGCCACTTTCCAGGCGTTACCCTAAAATGTATCAATGAAACCATTACAAGCCGAAAATGAGCCTAAAATCGCATGATAACCATGTAAATATAAGCAAATAAACCGTACACAAAAAGACTATGAGCATTAAAGCGCATAGCCTTTATTATATATCATTGATTGTCTGTTTATCGTTCCCAAAAGTAACCGCTTCCATCTTCAAAATACAGTTGCAAACAGTATTCAGTAGCCGTAAAGTCAACGATTGTATTCATATCTACAATATCATCATTCAGCGGTATATATCCGGCTGGTATGACTTCTTTTGTTTCTGTCACTGTCTGTATTTCTGTTATTGTTTCCGCTTGTGTAGTGCCTAACAGATAAGTACAAGCAAGCATAATCCCCATAGTTGCGATAATGCCGATAGTTTTAATTGTTCTTTTCATATCCTTACACCTCCACTTTCTTAATTGGTTTTATAACATTACAAGCCGCCTGAACCGCTCCATATAGCCAACCATTAAGATAATCAATGTTATAGCAATATTGTGTCCATGATCCGCTTGCTTTCCGTTCCTCATCAGTGAAAATATAAAAGCCTTTTCCGCACTCTTCACGTTCTATCACAATATAACCAAAGTTTGCTATGTAAGCATTTAAGTTGTCCTTTATAATTTCCTTTTGCTTTTTCGTCATATCCTTATACCTTCCTTTTCTTATATTTTCATTGTCAGGGTGTAGCCGTTTGCATTGGTTACACCCTTATTTTTTACTTGCGGTTACGCTTGTTTAAGTCTCTTTGCTCCGTCTGTCTCTACCTCTGTACTTCCGTAGTAGTTTCTTATGTCTTCCATGCTTAACTTCTTATGACTTCTTTTCCTGAATGCTTCCGTGTGAAAATACCATTTCTTTTTTTCTCTAGCCCATTTAAAGCCGATGCTCTTTAATGTATCCTTATAGTCGTATGTGTTACCGTCTACCCATATCCAGCAACCTACAATCTCAATGTTGATACCTTCAAAGGTTATGATCTGCTGTAATACTTCCCTTAGTTTCTGATCTTCCGTGAAGTCGTACTTCATATTATTAAAGTCTGTTTTTGTGTTGCTCTCTTTGCTATCTGCTGACTTGCTTTCGTGTCTATTCTTTAATACTTTGAATAGTCTGTCATATTCTGCATTTATTTCTTGCGTTGCTTGTGTGCTTCCGTTTGCATTGTCAGGGTGATACTTCTTTAATAAATCTCTGTACTGTCTTCTTAACTCTTCCAGTGTATTCACATCTTTAAAGTATTTACTCATAGGGTGCTACCTCCTTAAAAATAAATGATTGATTGATTTGTTAAGTCTATTATAGCCAAACGCTAGGGTAATTTCAATATACAAATGTACTAAAGTTAGGGTATTTGTGTTGTGCATAATTACCCTAATACTAGGTTAAAATTGCACAAATTAAAACCCTAATGTTTGGTTATTTTGCATATTGAAATTACCCTAAAGATAGGTTAAGATATTAGTACAAGGTCAAGCAAGACAGACCAAAAACAATCAAATATATCAAATCAGGAGGTAGTTATTATGTGTATGACAAAGAAAGAACTTGAAAGCAAGGTACAGGAGTTAAGAAACCTGAAAGCAATGAAAGAAGAACTTGAAAACGAATTGAAAGCGGTTGAGTATTCCATCATTGAATACATGGTAGAGAATGAAATAGACACAGAGATCACCGACACGGCAAAGATCACCTACAAGCCACAGAGCCGCACAACATTAGATAAAGAGAAGTTGACAGAGATTTTAGGCGAGGATCTGAAGCCGTTTGAAAAAACTACTTCTTATAACGTGTTAAGGGTGAAATAGTTCGGCAGTAAAAGGGTAAACGGTTCTTGTGTGGGGTTCGATTCCCCACATACCCTATCGGCTAATTAAAAGCCGTACAAATCAATCAAATAATCAAATTAAAGAAAGGTAGGTATGACCTATGAAAAGAAACACAATCAAAAATCTTGGAACTATCAGCATTGACAAGTTAGAAATTGTCGGCGGCACTATTGAGGTATTTATTCCCGTTGAAGCGTCAAGTAATGAACTGGATGCGGTGCTTGAAAAGTGCAAAGCAAGTTACAAGAAAGATCATCCGGAGATTGAAAATGTATCTTTCAATGTGAATCTGGTTTTCTCAATGGGGTATGCAAATCCCGAATTTGAATTACAGATTTTAGTATTTGATGAAGATACAGACGGCGAAACCTGTGAAGAATACGATAGCTTTTTTGTAGGCGATATTGAGTTATCAGAAGATCAGAAAAAGCAGATCAAAAAGGTTATGTGGGATAAGTTAGGCGAAACGCTTTTCAATCTGTAAATTGTAGCAACTAAACACGGGGGAGCGCAACAACTCCCCCATATAATCAAAAAATCGGAGGTAATCACAATGAGAAATAAAGGTAATGCAAGCTATACAAACAGACCATTGAACAATGCGGAGCGTGAATTTGCGGCACTTCCTGAAAATCACAATTTGATTTATGACTATATGAAGTGTAAGAGATTGGATGCTGAAACTTTCTATGATGAATTGATTCTTGATTATCTTACAGCGGTTAAGCAGTATGTAACCGAAAAGCCTGAATTGCAGATTAATTTTTCATTCAGACAGATATTGTTCCAGCGGTTAAACGGTAGGATGATGCACTATTGGCGAGAGTATAACAATGGTAAAAATACAATGGAACGTGAAGCCGTCCGTTTAGACTATGAATATGAAGACCACAAACAGGAAAGACGCAGCAGGATAGAGCCGTGGTGGATTGATCCGATGCAGAACGTGGAGCGGTATGTTGTTGAAAAGGAATTTCTCAATGATATATATTCCAATATTTACAGATATGCGGAGCCAGATTTATTGAAACTTATTATTGATATGCGTCAAAAGGGCTATAGCAATCGTGAAATAGCAAGAAAAGCGGTAGTAATTATTGATGATTATAGGGATTGGGGGATTAGGGAAGTTACGCAAATTATAGTAGCACTCACAAAGACACGCAACAGCGCATTGCAGAGGCTTTACAGAGACACGATGGAATATGGAGACATAGACAACTATCAGAAGTGGGAAGATGCTATGGAAAATTTATAAAACATATGGGGGATTGTCAGCAGTGGCAATTCCCCAACAAACGGAGGTTAGCGAATGGAAAATAAACAAATTAGACCGCTTACACCAACGGAAAAACAATATGCAACGGAAAATTATCATCTAATCAGTAAGTTTTTGAAACTGTCAAAACTGGATGCTGAAGAATTTTTTGACATTGTAGTTTTCGATTTTCTATTGAGTGTGGAAATTTACTTGAATAGTGAAGCGTTACGGAAAAAATGCAACTTTGAAGCCGTTTCTTATATGTATATGAAACGTGCGGTATATAGGCATTTTAGGGAACAGAAAGCACAAAAAAGAAGTTCTGAATGTGGTGCGGATATTAGCTTTAATGAGATAGATGCTTATATAGGACAGTCAATCAGTGGAATGGAAAATATTTCATCATTAGAATATGACGAAACCATTAAACAGATAAAAAGTATTTTGACAGCAGAGCAACAGCGGATTTTCTTTGATAAGCTACAAGGCTATTCACTCAAAGAAATAGCGGAAAATAGCGGATTAAAGCCGAAAAGGGTATACAAACAGTTTGGAAAAATTAAAAATGTTGTAGCTGATGTGATGGAAAATCAGCGGTTATATGGATAACAGAAAGGACGGATAATATTATGTTTAATTTTAGAATCATAGATACACCAGACGGAAACCAGATCATAGATAGGAACCTTAAAACGCCTTATAACGCACTTACTCCGCTTCAGATGGTGGAATATCTGGAAATGGATAACAGGCTTGATTATATGGACAGGATGGAACGGAAGGCAAGAGCGGAGGCAGAACGCAAGCGGAAAATAGCAAGGAATCCAATATATAAAATGGCTTGTCTTTGTGGATTAGTTTAATCGGAAAGGTGGAAATAAATATGATTACATCAAAATTTTTCAATATGGGAAAAGTAGTTGTTACACATGGAATAAATGAAGCCATGACGGAAAATAGCCGATTTGCAGCAGAGGTTAATTTATCCTTACAGCGGTATGCAGTCAAAGATTGGGGCAATCTGGATGATGAAGACAAACAGACGAATGAGGAAGCGTTAAAATATCCTGATGATCTGTACTTATTGGCAGCTTATGAGACTTGCAAGGGGAAAATATGGATCATTACTAATCGCATATCGGAGAATGCCGGAGACAATGCTACAACGGTATACTTCCCAAGTGAAAGATAATAGCGGATTGTGTGGACTGTCTGAAATATAGGCAGTCTACAACATTAAGAAGGTGGATATTATGGCAATTTTATTAACAAACGGAAAATATTACATAGCACACAATAGGACTGGTGCAGTAATTAAAGTATCAG
The DNA here is from genome assembly GCA_002490775.1 of Lachnospiraceae bacterium UBA7199. Classification (GTDB taxonomy): domain Bacteria; phylum Bacillota; class Clostridia; order Lachnospirales; family Lachnospiraceae; genus Suilimivivens. Next base: position 46,671 of record DKUR01000061.1, read on the forward strand.
ATATAGAGCAAGCGCAAGATTTTTATTCCGTGGAGAGGGCAATTAACCAAAGGAATAGAACGCCTGGAAAATGCGCTGGATATTATTATATAGATACGGAGAAGAATAAAGCCAAAATCAAACGGAAAAGCTATTCTGATGAAGAACGGAAAATCATATACAATAAATCTGGTGGACGGTGCGAGTTATGCGGTCAACGGTTATTGTTTGAGGAAATGACTTTAGATCATATTGTGCCTTTATCAATGGGCGGTGAGGATTCTATGGAAAATCTGCAAACGGCTTGTTATGCTTGTAATCAATTCAAGAGCAATATTCTCCCTGATGATTTTATGGACAGAATTATTAAGATATTCCTATATCAGACGGAAAAGAAGTGTAGTAAGGATATGAAACTAAAAATCATACATAAATTAGTGGAAGCGTTGTAAAATCATCATATTAACCTTGCTTTAGTGTAATTTGAATGATATAATTAGAACTACCAAAGGGAAGGAGTATTTTATATGTTATTGTATACAAAACTATTTGCTTTATTCGATAAATATAATATCAAACAACTGGATTTAAAGCCGTATGTAGGGAATGAAACATTACGGAAACTAAAGCTATTTAACACTTATCAGGGGTGCAAAGAATCATCATTCTGCTATGGGTGTACAGTAGAGGAAATCAATAAACAATTATTGGAATCAGCGGAAACGCCACAAGTTATTAACTCAAAAGGAAAAAAGGTTAATCATCCATATGTAAATAGAACAATCGACAGCAGGACTTTTGACGAGATATGTAGATGGCTAACTAATCTGATAAGAGAAAAAGAGGGAAATGCTTCAATATTAATACAGCCTGATGATATTATGGAATATATAGAAGATACACCAGAAGTATTAGAAGTGACAAAAAGCAAGAAACAGATAAATTAAAAGAGCCACTTGAAAATCAAGCAGCTCTAGTGTATAATTTACTTAGAAGTGATCGGAATTGAATCTCCGATTGCCCTCAGTAAATAGCAAAAATTACAAGAATTTAAGCATCCTCACTTTTGGACGGGTAGGGATGCTTATTTCTTTCTATGATTGTCTATGTAAGACAGAGCCGCAAATAATACAAGCAATAATGTAAGAACTTCCATTATACTCATAGGGCATCACCCTCTTTCGTAAGACTAGAGGGCATCCATCGGAAAATCGCATCCTACTTTCTTTTCAACTATACAAGTTAATTATATCATATGGAAAGCTGATACTCAATCAAAAAGAGCCGGAATCTACCATATTATATATAGAAGAAACGGACTCTTTCAATAATAGGTTATTTGGATTTTCGTATATCATCAACAGCTTTTTGCAGATACATATTTCTCCATGTCATTTTTATGGATTCTTGCTTTAATTCGCTGATCCGCTTGTCTAAATACTTTTCAAGCCAATTCATGAGCCAATGGGGAAGTAATTTTTCTGGAATCCGCTGAATGATGGAAAATGCTATGTCTTCCAGTCTGCTATGTAGTTTGTGGAAAAAATCTTGAATATGGTTACGGTCTTTAATTTCTATATCTATGGTAATCACTCCATTCTTTATCTGTATACATCTATATGATACCTTCCAAACGGAAAATATACAATATTTACTCCGAAAATTCAGCAAATTATTTTTTCCATATAAGGGGAAATTTATTGAATTTTTGTGTATTTATAAGTAGGAAAGCATAGAAAATTTCAATAAAATTTCCTGAAAATGTTGAAATAGAAATTCAATAAAATTTCTTGGAGGTGTGGCAGATGGAACAATGGATAAAAGATTTTGTTGACAGGCTTCATTTGGAAGGAAAATCGGATAAGACTATAAAACAATATTCTGCATCCATAAAGGAATATTTTCAGTGGTTCTATGGAAGCTATGGGGATGTGGAGTTTAAAAAACTGTATCGGGAGAATATTCTTGAATACAAAAACTATTTGAAGAATATCAAGCGTTCTAAACGGTCAGGAAATAATCTTGATGCAAAGTCAGTTAATAGTAAACTGTCAGCATTGATTAAATTTAATGAACTACTGCAAGCTGATAATATTGTGATCAGTAAAGCGGATCTGATTAAAGTGCAGACGGAAATTATCAGCCCTACAAACATAACCAAAAAGGAAGTAGAGGAATTTAGACAGCGGATATTGCAATCTGAAGGATGTTCTGCAAAGCGGAATTATGCTATCGTTACGATTATGGCATATGCCGGATTAAGAATATCAGAGGTTTTGCAACTGAAAAAGGTTGATGTAAATACTACTGCAAATCAAATCAGAGTTACAGACGGAAAGGGAGAGAAGCAGAGGACAGTTATCATTAATAGTAAAATTGTTTCCGCAATAAGGGAATATCAGAAGTCGGATCATGTGGAATCAGAATATCTTTTTCATAACAGCAAAGGGAAAATATTAAATCCTTCTACTATAAATAAAGTATTTGATGAATTTAGCATTGAAGGGTATCACATTCATCCTCATATGTTACGACATTTCTTTTGTTATAATGCTTTAGAGAGTGGAGCATATAGCATTAATGAAGTAAGCAATCAGGCAGGACATACAAGCATTAAGACCACAATGCGGTATCTCAATCCTAATTTGGATGCAATTAAAAAGAAAGCGGAACTTTTGTAAAAATTTTATCATGAAGTGGGGAAAATCATTTCTAAAAAGGGTATTTAGTATATAGAAGTACATGAAAAGGAAGTGAACCAATGAGAAGAATAATACATTATCGGCAAGGATATAAAATTGTAATCAATAATAAGTTCTATGAAGTATCAGACGGAAAGACAATCACACATTTTGGAGAGTTGCGCCATAAACCGACTTTACAGGAAGTGTGGAATAAGACCGTAGGATTGGAGCAGGAGGAAAGATTTTTAAATGGAAAAAGAACAAAAACCTATGACAATATGGACTGTATTTCAAATTGTTGTAGGTAGTATTGTGGCAGCAGTATTGATTATTTGCTTATAAAATAGATAGATGGAGGATAAACAGCATGAGTAACAACATGGATATGACAAACAACGAGATTTTCAGATTAGGCATGGAAGTAGGACGGAAACAATTAGCGGATCACATTATTCATCAATTCGAGATTGGCAAGCCGGTAGAAATCAATGGTGAATTGTACTGGTTAAAGGATGCAAAGCAGAATCTAATGGATATTATGGATGATATTGAATCCACATGGAATGAAGATCATGGAGTGAAAAAGTTTATTGTGCCTATCAGTATTACTTACAATACCAGTAAAAGATATAGGGAAGTAATTGTTGAGGCAGAAGAAGCAAAGACCGCTATGTTGATCGCTATCGGAGATTTTCAGCGTGACGGTTGGATTATAGATACAGATTATGAGAACTATAAACAGTTTAAAGGATAGGTGATTATATGATTATTCAGCCAGACAAAGGAACACGAAACGTAAATGATCTGTTTTACGAAGCGGAAGGGAATAGGATTGATATGCTTAATCAGGAGTTTTTTAAAGATGTAGAACTTACAGAATCAGAAAATGATGTTCTTGTCTGGTTATGTGGTTGGGATGAATGGACGATTAGTGCGGTTATATCTGTATTAAGAAAGGTGGCATATGATGGAGAGTGAAATCAAGCATAAAAGAGGAATGGGACGGGAACGAGTGTATAACTTCATTGTGGAGTTTATCAAGAATAATGGATATGCGCCGAGTGTAAGAGAGATTTGTGTTGGAACTGACCTTAGTTCTACATCAAGCGTATATGCTCATTTACTGAAACTGGAAGATGAAGGAAAGATTCAAATGAAAAAGAAATCTACAAGAGCGATAAAGGTGATTGGTTTTCAGTTTGTGAAGATGGAGGAATCAGCGTAATGAAAAGATATATAGTGGAAGTTACTCAAACAGGCTATAGAGAAGTTGAAGCGGAAGACTGTAATAGTGCAGAAGAAATAGCGGATAACCTTAATGCTTGTGATGGTGTTCAATGGTCGGATTTTGTGAATGTAGTCAGGGCATGGGAAAAAGATTATGAGGGTATGCGGTGGGGAGATTTATCACCAGAAGACAGGAAATTCTTGTTATCTGATTATAAACTGACTGATATTGACGCATGGGAGAATGGAGAGCATAAAGAATTTACAGGCAATGGGATGTGCTTTGTAGATTTGAATGCGGAATGCTGCTGCATCAATGGAATTGTCAACGATGGACAGCTTTATTTTAATGAAGATGATGTGATAGTTTGTGTGTAATCGGAAAGCGGAGGGAAATTAAATTGAAGCGCAATTATTACATAGTGACTTTTAAAGATGGGAAAACCGTTTTCGTTTCATGCTTTAATGAAGAGGAAGCAAAGATTTTGGCACAGGCGGTCATGATCAGAAAAGGATTAACGATGGAAGTAAAGTCTGTTGCAAAGACCTCAAATATTTCTGATATGACAGATGTGGATTTTATAGCGTGATTGGAAAGGTGGGATTTTTAAGTGAAAATTGAAACAAAGTTTAATGTTGGTGATGATGTGTATGTGTGTAAGAATAATGGCACTCATGGAAAAGAACCGTGTAAAATCTGTGAAGGAACAGGCGTAATTAGTATAAAAGATGAAACCTTTTGCTGTCCTAAATGTCATGGCAATAAATTTACTAATACCAAAAGGATAAATAGATTTATTCCAGAGAAAAGAACTATTAGAAAAGTAATAGTGTCTGTTTCAGAAAATAACGGAAATATGCAGATGTACACACGTTATGAAACAAAAACACATGGTAATAGAGATAGAAGTGTAGCGGATTATAGAAATATTATGTTTACCACAAAGGAAGAAGCCGTGTATCGTTGTAAGGAATTAAACGGTGAAATAGTAAAACTTCCAAATGCTATGATCGTCAAGGATTTTGCTGAAAAAATTGAATTAAAGCCAGCGGAGATAATTAAGTGGTTATTTCTGCGTGGGAAAGTTAAGCAGTTGGATTCTGAAATTGGATTTGATGATATGAAAGAATTTGCGGATGGGTATGGATTTATATGTGAGAAAGAAACGGAGGAATGAATTAATGAGTTATTGGTATATCGGTATAAGTGTTTTGATAATAATAGCGCTTACAATTCAAAGCATTGGAATATATAAAGTACATAGTTCTAATATGAGAAGGTTAGGAATCCCTAAATCAAATAAAGATAGTAAAGAATGGAATGATTTTATAGATTTATTCAAAGAAAGTAAGATTAAGTCAGATGGATATATTGTAACTTATGCAAATGACGGTGAAGAAGAGATGATGTTACATTTTGATTGTATGGGAAGTTCGCATGATTATTTTAAAGATAATTATATACTAATAAGTGTATTTTTCCAACATTCAGGATATAGCGAAGAAGGATATCCAGGAAGATTTGTAAGTTATAGTTTAGTTATAGATGATATTGTTTGTGTTACAGAGATTAAAGAGGGTGGTACTTATAGAGATAACGATTACAATTCTTATTTTGTTAATTGCTTATTAAAGGATGGAAGAACGGTAGAATTTAATTTTAGTTATAAGGAGGGATAAGAAAATGTTACAGAATATTGAGGAATATTGGTGGGTGTATATTATCATATATGTTATTTTTGGAACATGTTGGATAATACGTGGTGAAAAAGAAAATGATATTTTAGGGAAGAAGTTTCATAAGAAATTATGGAGGCTTCCTATTACAATCGAATACAAAGGACGTAAACTTATTATAGATAGGAAAGAGGAATACTTTAAATGTAGTTATCTCGATTGTGGATGGGATGAAAGAATCCCTAAGAAATATACATATTTTATCAATGGCAATCCGATAGCATGTATAACGGAGATAAAGTATACTTTACGAAAACATTATTTTACAACGCTTAATTATAATTATGATACGTCTGATTTTAAAGATATTGTGAAAGAAGCGATAAAAGAGAAGAAGAGGCAAGATAATATTAGATTCAAAGAAAAATTAAATAATGATAATAGCAAGGTAAAGTTATATGAATTAGTAAATCAGGAGGATTCAGCAAATGGCAACAGATAGACAGACACCATGCTTATATTATATATGCGCTGGATTATGTAAGAAGGGCAGAAAAGCGGATCATGCTCATTACTGCCAGCATTGCGATAAGTATAAGCCGAGGGCAAGGGTAAGATATAGGAATCAGAAAAAAGAGAAGTTGGAGAAAATAAAGAGGGAAGAGAGGTATTAGAACAATGGACATACATAATTTTCAGTTGAGCGATATATTTAACCAGAACGCAAAGGAATATGTTACAAGACCAGTAAAGGCTATGAAGTATCAGCCTGGACTTGGGATTGAGAACGGATTCTGTGTACATTATAGTAATTTAGCAACAAAGGTAAAGGAAGCTATGATGTATGAGGGGATCAGATTCTTTCCATGTGAAGCGGATGCATGGGAATTTATCAATAGGAATGAAAAGCAATATGTCAAGGTAGATGGCATACTTACTGAAATAGATGTAGTTTATGATGTGCCAGAACCAGTATTATATAGGAAAGATGCAAATGCGGAGGAATTAGATGGTATTCATTTCTGTTTTGGGAAACACGCTTTTATCTCTGATGAATCAGAAGATTATGAATTTTACATATTGAACAGTAATTGTGATAATGATGTATGGATAATTCAGGATATGATAAGTGGTAATATTCGTGTTTGGGATAATACCTCTGATGAATTATTTTTTGGTAAGGAAAAGGATATTGTGTTTGAGAGAACGGATGAAGGGGAATATAGACAAGTTGCGGTGTGAGCGTGGATGAAAAATTAACATTTTACATATAGTAAGGTATCAAGATTAGTGGTATAATGCAGTTGTTAAGTTTTTTAAATTTGGTATCATAGGCTGATTACCTATTGATATATTTGATTGATTTGGGGAGAAGTCATAGCTTCGGTTATGGCTTCTCCTATTTTTGTTTGCGCGCCATGGGCGCGCTCTAACGGGTTGTTGTTCTGCAAATTAAATGA
>DKUR01000089.1 GCA_002490775.1 Lachnospiraceae bacterium UBA7199
GACATTATCACAAGTTAATAACATCGACTGAAATCGTCCGATTGACAACAATATGCCAAAGTGCTAAATTCAATGATAGAAAATTGCTTTCGGGAAAGGAGATTGTTATGGCAGGACATAAAAGAAGGAGCATAAGAATTCTGGCATTGCTGATGGCAGTCAGTCTGTTTTTTGCAGGATGCCGGAATGAGAAAGAAGTGTCGGAAGAAGCATCTGTTGATATGCAGAAAGAAGTGCCGGAAGAAGATTCTTTGGATGAACAGGGAGTGGATGAAATCCTGCAAGGGTGGTCAGAATGTGATCTTGCGCCTGTACAGGTTTCAATGGAGGAAAACTTCCGTACCTACTATGAAGTATTTGTATACTCCTTTTATGACGGAAATGGAGATGGGATAGGTGATCTTCAAGGGCTTATAAAAATGCTTGATTATATCAATGATGGAGATCCTGAAACCAACTCAGATCTTGGATGCAATGGAATCTGGCTGATGCCGGTCATGCCTTCACCTACTTATCATAAATATGATGTGACAGATTATTATGCAATTGATCCTGAGTATGGGACAATGGAGGATTTTGAGGCGCTGATAGCAGAATGCAATAAGCGCGGAATCAAGGTGATTCTTGATTTGGTGATCAATCATAGTTCTTCTGAGCATCCTTGGTTTAAGGAAGCCTGCAGTTACCTTGTGGAACTTGGAGATGGGGAACCTTCTTTAGAAGAGTGTCCTTACGTAGATTTTTATAATTTTAGCAAGGAGCAGTTGGATGGATACAGTCAGGTGCCGGGAAGCGACGTATGGTATTATGAGGCCAGATTTTATTATGGAATGCCGGATTTCAATCTTTACAATGAACAGCTTCGGGAGAAAATTGCAGATATTGTTGATTTCTGGCTTGCCAAAGGTGTAGGCGGCTTCCGGCTGGATGCGGTGAAAGAATATGTTTCAGGTGATCATCCGGCAAGTACGGAAATACTTACCTGGTTTACCGGGATGGTAAAAGAAAAGAAAAAAGATGCCTATCTGGTGGCGGAAGCATGGACAGACATTTCCACTTATGCAGGGTACTATGACAGTGGAATCGACAGCATGTTTAATTTTGGTTTTGCAGACAGCGAAGGAATTATTGCAAACGTGGTAAAGGGAAACAAGGCTGCCAGCGAATACAGCAAATCGCTGCAGGACATAGAAGAATTGTTCAGCACGCATAACCCTGAATATATTGATGCTCCCTTTTACACGAACCATGACATGGGAAGAAGTGCAGGATATTATGCAGGAGAATACTCTCCGGCGCAGACAAAAATGGCGGGCGCTCTTAATCTGCTCATGACGGGAAGCGCCTTTGTATATTATGGCGAGGAATTAGGGATGAAAGGCTCTGGAAAGGATGAAAACAAAAGGGCGCCCATGTATTTTTATGATGATGCGGGAGCGGAGGGAATGTGCACAGGGCCTGCAGATATGGGAACTGTCACCATGAAATACGGAAGTCTCGACCAGCAGGTAAACGATCCATATTCTATTTATTATTATTATAAAGAGGCGATTCGGCTAAGAAATGCATTTCCTGAAATTGTAAAAGGAAGCGTGAAAAACCTGGAAAGCTATTCAGATGAAACACTGGCAGCATTTTCAAAGACGTATGAAGATGAAAAGCTTTATGTTTTTTGCAATATCTCGCCTGAGGAAAGAAGTCTTGATCTTTCTGATCTGCCAGTGGACGCATTGCAGATGCAGTGTGGTTTGTATGTGGATGAAAATCGTGCATCCTTAGAAAATGATACCCTTTCTATTCCAGGGTATGGAATTGTGATTTTAAAATAATGAGTACAGGCAAACCAAAAGCCCTGAGATTTCTCTCAAGGCTTTTGGTTTGTGTAAAAGGGGAATTCTTTCGGAATTGCTAATTGCAGAACTGACTTATCCATCAGTTCTATTGATATTATATTAATTTTAGAACCGAAAATCTATCAATATATTGCTTAATTGTAATAATATGTTGCTTGTAATGGATTCTTATTTTAAGAGTGTACAATTTTTAATTTTATGGTAAGATAAAAGTATATGTATATTTTCAGGTAATACAAAAGTATCGGGGAATGGAAGGAATGAGTTTTTTATGGAAAATGAAAATGTCTACAGACAGGAAATGGTAAATAAATATAAGGATGCAATGGGGGATATGTTTCGCTATATTTCATGGCTGGAGCAAAAAGCAGGCAGTAAAATGATGCATACTTATTCAGGAGATAACTGTCCAAGCAACTCTGTTCCAATTCCGGTGTATGACAGTACACTTTTGGGGTTTGTTAAGGATATGCAGAGAACAGGTTTGATGGACCGTAATTATATGTATGTGTTTTCCCGTAAGAATATTACCAGCGAAAAGGATGAGATCAGGGTAATTGATGAAACGGAATTTAAGGAAATCGAAGTAATTTTTGGGATTATGGCTAAATATGTGCTGGGAGGAATGACGAAAGGAATGTTGTGGCCCAGAGCAGTGGAAAACGGAGTATTTCTGCATGGATTAAAGCGTATCAAGGAGCTGCTTGATATTTGGGATAAACCTCTGGCATAGGAGACGAATATGGGCGATAAATCAACACAAAAGAAAAAGTTTATTGTAGAAACAGCGAGGCAGGTATTTAAGGAAAAAGGGTTTAAGGAAGTTACCATGAAAGATGTTGTGGAAGCATGTGATATCAGCCGGGGAGGACTGTACCTTTATTTTCAAAATACCAGAGAGATTTTTGAGGAGGTGCTTAAGCTGGAACAGGAGGATGCAGATGATGTGTTTGAAGCAGGCATTTCAAAGGAGGCAACTCCTTCCGAGGTTCTGGCTTTGTTTTTAAAGGAGCAGAAAAAAGAACTGCTTAACAGAAAGCATTCCTTAAACAAGGCTGTTTATGAGTACTTTTTTGAAAATCATGTGCCTTCTAAGGATAATCTTTTAAAACGTCAGTTTGATGCTGCGGTTTATATTATAGAAAAACTGATAGAAGCAGGCGTGGAGAGCGGGGAGTTTTATTGTGAGGATTCCAGAGGTGCAGCAAGAAATATCATGTATGTACTTGAAGGGCTTAAGATTGCTTCTGAAACAAGAGGAATCAGTGAAACAGTTATAGACCGTGAGATCATGTATGTGATGCAGGGATTGATCGCAGAGGAATGAAAACTTATAAAAGTAGTTCTAAGGCCTGATATGGTCTGCAGGATGCAGGGGTAAAAGTTATGATAGAAGAGGTTTTTTCAATAGAGCTTCCGGTGGGGGAGAGGCTTGTCATCAAGAAGAACAGAATGATGGGAAAACAGCCAGGCGGTAAACGACTGACAATCGTTACCGGCATTCACGGAAATGAATTTGAAGGGCAGTTTGTATGTTATGAGGTGATACGCCGGATCATGAAGGATAAGGATAAACTGACGGGAACGGTAGATGTTTATCCTGCACTAAATCCTCTTGGCCTGGATGTTGCTGCAAGAACGATCCCCAAGCTGAATATGGATTTGAATGGAATATTTCCGGGGAAGGAAAGCGGAACTACTATGGAGCGGGTGGCTGCGGCGATTGTTCGGGATATTTCCGGTGCAGATATGTGTCTGGATGTACATGCCAGTGACAGTTTTGTCAAGGAAATTCCTCAAGTCCGCGTAAATGAAAAATTTGCGGAAAAACTTCTTCCTTTTGCAAGGCTTTTAAATACGGATATGGTTTGGATGAACGCATCTGCAACGGTTCATGAGTCCACACTTGCCTATTCGATGAATATGCTGGGCGTGCCGACTATGGTGGTGGAGATGGGAGTAGGAACGAGAATACATAGAGGCTTTGGAACACAGGTGGTAGAGGGCATTTTTCATTTAATGAGAGAGATTGGCATGTGGGAAGGGGCAGTTGGTGAGATTCAATACCCTGCAATTTCCACAGACGGGGAGGTTGAATTTATACGTGCCGATGTGACCGGCGTATTTCTTCCGGCGATTGCACACAATCATTATGTGCGAAAGGGAGATAAATTAGGAGAGATTATAAGTCCGCTGGAAGGACATGTCCTGGCGGAGATCAGAGCCGAAAAAAGCGGATTAGTATTTACCTTAAGAGAGTATCCTTTTGTGCAGGAAGGCTCTTTACTGGCAAGAATACTTACAGGCATTGGGGAGGAATGATCATGTATAAAGAAGAAGTCTGCAGAGTTCACTCTTCTTACCGGGAGGACATGGTGGTACAGGGGTATTGTTTTGGAAAAAGAGAGGCTGATCCGGCAGCGTGTATCTTAGGTTCTGTGCGGGGAAATGAAATTCAGCAGATGTACATATGTTCTCAATTAGTCAGAGCACTGAAAGAACTGGAAGCAAATGGCTGCATAAATGCAAATAAAAAGATTCTGGTAATACCTGCTGTGAACAGCATGGGAATCAATGTCGGCAGGAGATTTTTTGGTGTAGAAGATGTTGACATTAACAGATGCTTTCCGGGAAGAGCAGATGGAAATACCATAGAGCGGATTGCCTGCAATGTATTTTATAAGATTATGGAATATAGTTACGGAATACAGCTCACCAGTTTTTATATTGAAGGAGAATTTGTTCCTCATGTGCGGATGATGGAAACAGGATATCAAAATGCATCATTGGCTAATTTGTTTGGACTGCCTTATGTGATGATAAAAAAACCCACCCCTTTGGATACAAAGACTTTAAATTATAATTGGCAGAATGATATGACAGCAGCTTTTTCCGTATATACCAATAAAAACGATTCTGTTGACGAGGAAAGTGCAAAGCAGGCAGTGGCTGCAGTACTTCGCTTTTTGACCAGAATGGGAATTATAAGATATGAAAGCCACAGCGGATATATCAGTCATGTGATTTTAGAACAAGATCTTATGGATGTATCAGTAGAATCAGGAGGTATCTTTAAAGGATTGGTTAAGCCTGGCGAGGATGTAAGGTATGGATACCCTTTGGCGGAAGTTTTTGATCCCTATGAAGGCTTTATTAAGGAAATTATAAAGGCACCCACAGACGGAATAGTATTTTTTGCACACACCCAGGCGCTGATCTCTCAAGGAGATGTGGCCTACCGTCTGATTCACAGGCTCCATCAGTAAAAAGCTTATGTCAGGAATAAAATCCGCTGGTCTTGCAAAATACAAGGAATCCAGTATAATAAAAGTGTTATAATACAAAATAAAACGGAGGATGATTAATCTCACCATGGGAAACGTAAAACGTATCTATGTAGAAAAGAAAGCTCCTTTTGCAGTAAATGCAAGAGAATTGAAAGATGAAATCAGCAGTTATTTGGGAATTACAGGCATTCGTGAGGTTCGCATGTTTATCCGCTATGATGTGGAAAATCTTTCGGATGAAACTTTTGAACGGGCGCTAAAGGGCGTGTTTTCAGAACCGCCTGTTGATATTTTATACAGAGAGACAATTGATATTCCTGTGGACGGTCAGGTGTTTAGCGTAGAATACCTGCCAGGACAGTTTGACCAGCGTGCAGATTCTGCCATGCAGTGTGTGAAATTTCTCAAAGAAGATGAGGAGCCGGTGATCCAGACAGCAGTCACCTATCTGATCGTTGGGGAGGTCTCTTCCGAAGAATTTGAAAGAATAAAAGCATATTGTATTAATCCGGTTGATTCCAGGGAAACAGGAATGGAAAAACCGGATACCCTGATTACAGCATATGATGATCCGGCTGATGTAATTATATTTGACGGATTTACCAGTATGGATGAAGAAAAATTACGGGAACTGTATGAAAGTCTGGAACTGGCCATGACCTTTAAGGATTTCCTTCATATCCAAAATTATTTTGCAAAGGAAGAAGATAGAAATCCTACCATGACAGAAATACGTGTGTTGGATACCTACTGGTCAGATCACTGCCGGCATACTACTTTTTCCACGGAACTGAAAGAGATTGAATTTAAGGATGGCTATTACAGAACGCCTATTGAGACTACATATCAAAGCTACTTAGATACCAGAAGCGAAATCTATGCAGATAGAAATGACAAATTTGTCTGTCTGATGGATTTAGCACTGATGGCAATGCGTAAATTGAAAAAAGATGGAAAGCTGCAGGATATGGAGGAGTCAGATGAAATCAATGCCTGTTCTGTTGTAGTGCCCGTTGAAGTGGATTACGGAGACGGACCTGTCACAGAAGAGTGGCTTGTATTTTTCAAAAATGAAACCCACAATCATCCTACGGAAATAGAACCTTTTGGTGGCGCTGCCACCTGCCTTGGAGGGGCAATCAGAGATCCTTTGTCAGGCAGGGGATATGTATATCAGGCGATGCGCATTACCGGTGCGGCTGATCCCACAGTTCCGGTTTCAGAGACCTTAAAGGGGAAATTATCCCAGAAGAAGCTGGTAAGAGGCGCGGCCAGCGGTTATTCTTCCTATGGCAATCAGATTGGACTTGCCACAGGCTATGTGAAGGAAATTTATCATCCCGATTATGTGGCAAAACGTATGGAAATTGGCGCTGTTATGGGCGCTGCCCCAAGAAAAAATGTAATTCGGGAAAATTCTGATCCTGATGATGTGATCATTTTACTTGGCGGAAGAACGGGGCGTGACGGCTGTGGCGGAGCAACGGGTTCCTCCAAGGTACATACAGAAAGTTCAATTGAAAAATGCGGGGCAGAGGTGCAAAAAGGAAATGCGCCTACAGAACGTAAAATACAGAGGCTTTTCCGCAGAGGGGAAGTCAGCAGGATCATTAAAAAATGTAATGACTTTGGAGCCGGCGGTGTGTCTGTGGCAATTGGAGAGCTTGCGGCAGGCCTTGTGGTGGATCTTGATAAGGTGCCTAAAAAGTATGCAGGCCTTGACGGTACCGAACTGGCAATTTCTGAATCACAGGAAAGAATGGCAGTGGTAGTGGATCCAAAGGATGTGGATACATTTTTAGGATATGCTGCAGAAGAAAATCTCGAGGCAGTACCTGTGGCAGTAGTTACCAGCAATCCCAGACTGGTGCTGAAATGGCGCGGAAAAGAAATTGTTAATATTTCCAGAGCATTTCTTGATACCAATGGAGCACATCAGGAAACGAAAGTCAGCGTAGATATTCCGGAACTGGAAGAGAATTATTTAAAGAAGATTGCAGTAGAAGGTGTACAGCAGGCACTGGACGGGCAGGATATAAAGGGCGCATGGCTTACGTTGTTAAGCGATCTTAACGTATGTTCTCAAAAAGGACTTGTAGAGATGTTTGACTCTTCCATTGGTGCAGCAAGCGTGTTCATGCCTTATGGCGGAAAATATCAGCTTACAGAAACCCAGGTTATGGCGGCAAAGCTTCCTGTTTTAGAAGGAAAGACCGATGTCGTTACTATGATGAGTTATGGATTTGATCCTTATCTTTCCAAGTGGAGTCCTTATCATGGAGCTGTTTATGCAGTGACAGAATCTATGGCTAAAATTGTGGCAGGGGGCGGTGATTTTCATAAGATCCGTTTTACCTTCCAGGAATATTTTAAACGCATGACTTCTGATCCGGAAAGATGGGGACAGCCTTTTTCAGCCCTTTTAGGCGCTTATGATGCGCAGATTGGATATGGACTTCCTTCCATTGGAGGAAAGGACAGTATGTCAGGAACTTTTAATGATATTGATGTGCCGCCCACTTTAGTATCTTTTGCAGTGGATATAGGGAAGAAAAATGAGATGATCACGCCGGAGTTAAAGGAAGCAGGAGATGAATTGATTCAATTCTGGTTTGATAAGGATGAGTATGATATTCCGGTTTATGATCATGCAATGAATACTTACAGCTATATCACCAGGCTGATGCGGGAAGGCAAAGTAAAAGCCGCCTATGCCCTTGCTTCAAATGGACTTTTGGCAGGAATAAGCAAGATGGCTTTCGGAAATCAACTTGGTGTCAGTTTTTGTGAAGAATTAAAGGCAGTTGATTTATTTGAAAACTGTCTGGGAGACATTGTGCTTGAAATGAACAGTGCAGATGCGAAGGCTCTTTTTGAGGAGAAGGAAAACGGTGGTGAAGCGGAAAGACTGAACTTCCGAAAAGTGGCAGATGTAAATGATAATGGTGTATTTACTTATCAAAATGTAACTGTAACTATGGAAGAAGCCTTAAATGCATGGAAGATTAAGCTTGAAAAGGTATTCCCCTCTAAGGCGGAAAAAGGCACTGATCCGGTAGAGAGCAGGCTGTATCAGGCAGAGCATGTTTATGTATGCAAACATAAAAAGGCAAAACCTACAGTATTTATACCGGTATTCCCGGGAACCAATTGTGAATATGACAGTGCAAAAGCATTTAAGGCGGCTGGGGCGGAAGTAGTTACCAGAGTATTTAAAAATCAATCGGCAGAGGAGATCAGAGAGTCTGTTGAGGTCTTTAAAAAAGATATTGATCAAGCGCAGATTATCATGTTTCCCGGAGGATTTTCAGCAGGTGATGAACCAGATGGAAGTGCAAAATTTTTTGCAGCAGCTTTCCAAAATGCCCAGATCAAAGAAGCAGTTATGAAGCTTTTAAATGAGAGAGACGGTCTGGCTCTTGGTATCTGCAACGGATTCCAGGCCCTGATTAAGTTAGGGCTGGTGCCATATGGAGAGATCACAGGCCAGAAGGAAGATTCCCCTACCCTTACCTTTAATACCATTAACCGTCACATTTCCAAAATGGTTTATACGAAAGTGGTTTCCAATAAGTCTCCCTGGCTGCAAAAAGCAGTACTTGGGCAAACCTATGTAACGCCTGCCTCTCATGGAGAAGGAAGATTTGTAGCATCAAAGGAATGGATAGAAAAGCTTTTTGCAAATGGACAGGTAGCAACCCAGTATGCAGATTTAAATGGGAATCTATCAATGGATGAAGAGTGGAATGTAAATGGTTCCTATGCAGCCATTGAAGGGATCACCTCACCGGATGGAAGAGTTTTAGGTAAGATGGCGCATGTTGAGCGACGTGGCGACGGTGTAGCAGTTAACATTTATGGAAAGCAGGATCTTAAGGTATTCGAATCAGGAGTGGAATATTTTAAATAAAAATTATTGTTGAGGTAAAGTAACGCTGAAAGTAGTCATTTCATTTTCACTGGATGCGCTTATGGAGCCTCCATGAAGCGTTACGATTTCTTTAGCAATGGCAAGCCCTAAGCCCGCGCCTCCGGTGTTGGTGCTTCGGGCTTCATCCATTCGGAAGAACTTTTCAAAAATAGCATTTAATTTTTCATGTGGGATTGTTTTTCCCTGATTGATAAAACAGATAAAAATGTCCTTTTCCCGCTTTCCGGCGTAAACTTTGATTGGGGAATTGGGATAACTGTAGGATATGGCATTTTTTAAGATATTGTTGAAAACTCTCGCCAGCTTGACGGAGTCACCATAAACAGTCAGATCCTCTTCTGCCTGAAGTTCTATGGTGTTGCCATGATCAGAAAGAAGTGGATAAAATTCGTCAGTTAACTGCATCAGCATAAAGGACAGGTCAATGGTTTCTTTTTCAAGAATAATTTCCTGCAGGTTATAACGGGTAATTTCAAAAAATTCATTGATCATTTTTTCCAGGCGCAGCGCCTTTTCCAGTGTAATATGAATATATTTTTTTCGCTGCGGTTCCGGCATATCTGCCGCTTCTTCCAAAAGATCCAAATAGCCGATCACAGAAGTGAGAGGCGTTTTTAAATCATGGGCGAGATAAGCAATCAGATCGTTTTTGCGCTCTGTTTCTGTTTTAACTGCCTGTTCGTGACGCTGCATAGTGGATTTTAGCTGTACGATCTGTGTGGCCACTTCAGCGTAAGAGGGAGGAAACACATCATCAGAATCAATATCATGATGAATATATGCATGCAGCATCCGGCTGGTTCTTGAAATGGTTTTGCGTACCTGAAGTCTTGCATAAAAATGGGCAGCCAGATAAATCGCAAGGACAAAAAGCACCAGCAGCAATAAAAACAAAGTAAGCAGAAATTGTTTTAACTGCGGCCAGAGCGGTGTATAAATGATCCTGATCTCATTGGTTTTTGGATCCTTTAAGGCTTCCATCTGGAAATAATGATTGGAAAACCAGTCAAGAAAAGAACCGTTAAGAACTACATCTGTAAGATAGTAAATGCCATAACCGATGCCCAGCGCAAGGCCAAGGAAGAGGATCAGTACTATGAAAAATTTTGTTTTATCCTTAGCCTTCAATTTTGTATCCGCACCCCCAGATTGTTTTGATATATTTTGGATCTTCAAAAGAATCATTCATCTTTTCACGCAGATGCCTGATATGCACTGTAATAGTGTTGTTGCTTTTACTGAAATATTCTTCGCCCCAGACGGCGTGAAACAGTTCTTCCGCACTGATTACCTGTCCTTTTTTCTGGCAAAGAACATAAAGAATTGTAAACTCTGTAGGCGTCAGAGATAAGGGCTTTTCATCCAAAGTACATTCATGAGTTAAATTATTCAGCATAAGTCCACCATGAATGATAATGTTTGAATCATCATTATTTGCGGAAAGCTGATTATACTTTTTGTACCTGCGAAGCTGTGCCTTTACACGGGCGATCAGTTCTAAAGGACGGAAAGGCTTGGTCATATAGTCATCAGCGCCTAAAGTCAGCCCGGTAATCTTATCTGTTTCTGCCTCCTTGGCAGTAAGCATGATAATAGGGTAATTATGATGCTCTCTGATTTTCTGGCAGAGCTTAAAACCGTCTATTCCAGGCATCATAACATCTAAAATGGCAAGATCAAATTCCATTGTTTCTGCCAGGCGGCAGGCTTCTACCGGATCATAAAAAGGGTAGACCGTATAATCATCACTTTGTAAATAGAGGGTAATTAAATCTGTAATTTCTTTTTCGTCATCAACAACTAGTATTTTTTCACTCATAAGTATACCTCCATAAAAATATTATAATAAATGGAGAAGCATGTCAATTGTACATGTCGCGAGTTGTGGACATTCATGCGCGTAATAAGTATAATAAAAGTGACTACAAAATGATAGAGAAAGGGGAGCGGCATGGAGCAGGGCCAGGTAAAGGAATGGATTAAGAATTTATGTGCATATGCAGGGGAAGATGATTCATTTGCAAGGGAATTTTCTGAAAAGTTACAGCAGGATGAAGAAATTTATAAAGAGTTTGTCTATTATATGGAGCATGGAAATTTTGCCTGTCAGGCAAAAGTAGAAGGATATACGGTGGTTGATGTGATGATCTGGCAGATGGATCATTTTAAGGCGAGGCTGGATCGGGATAACAGCGGCACCAGACAAAATGGGGATAGAATGGTTCTGCTTGCATTTAATACGCTTTTGGATATGCGCAAAGAGCCTGATCAATATGTCCGGAAAATGTCGGAGGAGACAGGGACGGATTATCCGGAGAAGTATTAGAAGTGTAGTCGTCTTCTTACTGCATCACGAAGGCGGCGCCTTGACAGAACAGTGATCAGGGCAATTGCAATGACACTGCATACGGTAAGAACGATGGCTGACCACATTAATTTAAGCGGTGAATCGGTATAGTGATTGATTAATAGTTCGATCCCCACGCACAGTACAGCGGTTTCCAGGAAGAAGTAAAGGGCGGTGGTGATATAGGAAACGGGAAAAGAACGGAGCAGCAGTGCAAAAATTTCTATCAGTATTGTAACCAGTACTGTAATGGGAAGCGCCAGTTCATGGAACCATCTGTCTGATAAAGTATTAAAGGTGATCATGTACAGGTAAAAGGCTGTGGCAATGCCATCAAATAACAGGGAAATATAAATGGGCAGACGACTATAGAGAAGCACCGGAATAAGCACCACAAACAAAAGCAGGCAGGCACCGATGATAAACAGTGACCAGGGAGTCTGGGAAAAAACAAAAAGATTCAGTAAAAGGCAGCACAAGGAGGTGGCAGTTAAAGATATTGTGGAAAGAATAGCCAGATCCTTTCTTTTTACCACATCCACCTGACCGCTTTCTTTTGGGTAAGGAGAAGCTTTGGTGATTTCTTCCAGCTTGGAAGGATTAATAACAGGGGTATTGCAAAGGGGGCATTTCCCAAGGGAGGAGTCCAGTTCGACACCACAGTTTACACAATATGACATAGTTTGATTCCTTTCTGCTATTCTTGCTTAACATAAGGATGGCTGGCAAAGCCTGGCATCCGTTGTTTAACATAAGGATGGCTGGCAAAGCCTGGCATCCGTTGTTTGTTAAATATATATTCAGTCTTCCCGGTTGCTTTCAATGGTTACATGAACGCCGTCAGCAACCAATTTTCTAAAGAAATACCGTTCCACATCAGTTTCCATAATGTTGCTGGCAAAATTGATGGTCAGGGTATCTTCAAAGCTGATGATGGCACAGTTGGTACGGGAGGAAAAGGGCTGCCCCATGTAAATATCAAAGCGGTCGATATAAGGCTTCATGTCCTCTGGAACTTTAAGCGCTCCCATGTTGGTAAGACCGGCAGAAGAATTTTTATCCTGAACCCGGGTATAAAACTGTCGTACCACAAAGTCTTTGATAAATAGAGGAACGATTCGGATAAAGGAGTTTTGCTGGGTGCGCGCATTGGTAGTAATATCACCTTTTAAAAATTTTTCATTAATATAGTAGCGCATGTAATTATGGACCTGAACCACTATTTCCTCGAAGCTGTAATCACCGAGCCTTGGATCAATGGAAGGATAAACCATAGTAATAAAATTGCGCAGGGTTTTTGAGGGAAAAAAACGTCGTAAATTTACCGGCATGGCTATTTTAACCGGCCGCAGATGTATGCGGCGTTCTTTTTTCTGCTTTTGCAGCAGGGCATATAAAAGTACAGCGTTTAAATATTCGGTAATGGTTGCATTATATTTTTTCGCAACAGCCATTACCTGTTTGACCGACAGGATACCGTCAATTACATTAAAGGTGTAAAAAGGTTCTCTGGTGCCTCTGACTCTGTAAGTTTTTTCCCCTGGGCGGGGCGGACATACTTTGGCATTGGCATAACGCATATAAGCATCTTCCAGCTCTTCGGGATCAGGCGGCTCATTAATATCTTTGACAAAATACTGATTGGAGATCTGATGGCCTAAAAGCCTTAGGTATTCAGCAGTGATCGTCTGTAGTACATACATACCGCCGGTACCATCGCCAAGGCAGTGATGTGCTTCTAAAGAAATCCTACAGCCATAATAATAAATTCGAAGAAGATAACGATTGCCGGCTTTAAAGGGCATGGGCATACAGAAATTGCGGATATCCTTCTGAACAAAGGGGCCGGGGCGGTTGTTTGGCTCTAAATAACGCCAGAATAATCCCTTTCGGATTGCAGTTTTATAGGTGGGAAAACGGGTGAGAGCGGAATCTATTGCCTGCTGTAATAAATCTGGCCTTACTGGTTCCTTTAAAACAACGGATAACCGGTAAACAGAGGAAAAATCCCTTCTTTGTAAAGTAGGGTAAACAATAGCTGACAGATCAAGTTTGTACCAGATTTTAGGCTCCTGGCGATTGCCTTTTTTTGATTTTTTCAAATGATAATTTCCTTCTAGTTTCAAATATTTTGTCGGCCGCTTAAGGTAATTGTAACTGTTCAGATATAAGTAGTATACCACAAAACGGAAAAGATGTGTTAAAATAGGAAAGAAACTTTGAAAAGGAGCGTAAGAGTTCAGCAATGACGAGAAATCAGAACAGAATGGGGCTTATACGGAAAGTACATGGATTGATAGACAGTCAGGATCTTGAAAAACACCGTCACTCCCAGGACCAGGTGGGAGCGCTTTTAGGCAGTTCAAAAGAGCGGGTAATCCAGAGTGTGAAAATCGGGGAGATGGACGGAGAGTGGGTGTCTGTCAACCGGGTGCATATGAAAAAATATGTGATTTTATACTGTCATGGAGGAGGATATTCTACAGGAAGCAGTCAATATGCAAGGATCTTAACCACAAAGCTGGCCGAGAGCACTTCTATGGATGTGCTTTGTTTTGACTACCGTCTTGCACCTGAACATCCTTATCCTGCAGCGTGTGAGGACGCCATGAAAGCATGGGATTATCTTATGCTTTTAGGATATGGGGCGAGAGACGTGATTGTAGCAGGAGACTCCGCAGGAGGCAATCTGGCATTATCTCTGGTGCATAAGTTGAAGCAGCAAAAGCGGCTGCTGCCCAGGGGACTGGTGCTTTTATCTCCCTGGACAGATCTCACTTCTTCAGGAAAAACACATGAAACAAGGGCGGAAGTAGATCCTGTTTTGAATGAAGAATATTTAAAACGGATGATTCAAAACTATGTGGGCGATAGAGCGCAGGAAGCAGGGGAGGCGGAAGATGAAGATGAGAAAGTCAAGGATCTGGAAGTCAAGGATCTGAAAGTCAAGGATCTGAAAGATCCTATGATCTCACCCTTATTTGGAGATTTTTCCGGCTTTCCTCCTACCTATATTCAGGCAGGAGACAATGAAATTTTATTGTCGGATTCCATTATGCTCCATGAAAGGATGGTACAGGCAAATGTTTCAGTTAAAATAGACGTTTTTAAGGGGATGTGGCATGTATTTCAGATGTCTCCCTTTAAGACTGCCTATGATGCAATGGAAAAAAATGCGGAATTTATTTTTGATATCTGTCGTTGAAAAAAGGATTTTTATTATTTGTACCGAATAATGATATTAGGAAGTTCTTTGAGTGTGAAAGCAGGAGCTATAGATGAACATACGAGAAAATCTGGAACAGCTTGAAATGGAATATTTAAGTCCTCATGCTGCTCATAGTGCGGCCTCCAGGGGAAGGCTGCGCAGGGAAGATGAGTGTGATATTCGTCCCGTTTATCAGCGTGACAGGGATCGAATCCTGCATTCTAAATCTTTTAGAAGGCTGAAAGACAAAACGCAGGTCTTTTTATCTCCAGAGGGAGATCATTACAGAACAAGGCTTACCCATACCCTGGAGGTATCTCAGAATGCAAGGACTATAGCCAAGGCGCTTCGCATGAATGAAGATCTGGTTGAGGCCATTGCACTTGGTCATGATCTTGGCCATACGCCCTTTGGCCACGCCGGGGAGAGAGCATTAAATGCTGTCTGTCCTTATGGATTTTGTCACAGCGATCAAAGTGTACGGACGGTGGATCTTCTTGAAAAGAATGGACAGGGCTTGAACCTGACGATGGAAGTAAGGGATGGAATACGAAATCACCAGACCAAAGGAATGCCATTTACATTGGAAGGAAGAATTGTCCGCTTTTCAGATAAAATTGCTTATATTCATCATGATATGGATGATGCCATCAGGGCAGGTATTTTAAAAGAGTCGGATGTACCTAAGGAAATTGGAGACGTGATCGGCTTTACTACCGGAGAGCGGCTGGATCATTTTATCCATGATCTGGTATCTACCAGCTATGGAAAAGATGATATTATGATGTCCCCTTCTGTTTTGAAGGCAATGAAGGATCTGCGCAGATTTATGTTTGAAAGAGTCTACCAGAACAAGGAGGCCAAAAGTGAAGAGGGTAAGGCGGAAATGCTGATACAGACGCTTTACAACTATTACAGGCATCATTTAGAGCGGTTGCCGGAAGATTATGGGAATCTGATCAGGCGGGGCGAACCGGAGGAAATGGTGGTTTGCGATTACATAGGTGCCATGACAGACCGCTTTGCAATTGCCAAATATGAAGAGATTTATATTCCCAGATCCTGGCATGGGTGATCATGTGTTTTTAAGGAAGCGCACGTGGGAAAGGCATAGGAGCAAAAATGTATTATCCCGACGAGTTAGTAGAAGAAGTACGGATGAAAAACGATATAGTGGATGTAGTCTCAGGATATGTTAGAATCCAGAAGAAGGGAAGCAGTTATTTTGGACTTTGCCCTTTTCATAATGAAAAATCTCCTTCCTTTTCTGTTTCCCAAAGCAAGCAGATGTATTACTGCTTTGGATGCGGTGCTGGGGGAAATGTATTTACTTTTATCATGGAGTATGAGAATTATTCCTTTCCAGAGGCGATAAAGTTTCTTGCTGACCGGGCCGGAGTGAATCTGCCTGAGGCAGAATACAATGAAGAAGCGCGGAGAAAGGAAAGCAGGCGGGCAAAGCTTTTAGAGATCAACAAAGAGGCTGCAAAATATTT
This sequence comes from Lachnospiraceae bacterium UBA7199, assembly GCA_002490775.1. Taxonomy (GTDB): domain Bacteria; phylum Bacillota; class Clostridia; order Lachnospirales; family Lachnospiraceae; genus Suilimivivens. Next base: position 16,123 of record DKUR01000089.1, read on the forward strand.
TTATTACCAGCTTCGCTCAGAAAGAGGACAGGCTGGTTTTCGGTATCTGCATGGAAGAGAACTTTCCGATGAAACGATAAAGAAATTTGGCTTGGGATTTGCCAATGTGACCAGCGATGATCTTGTGAGATATTTGAAAAGCAAAGGTTATGAGGACAAGCTGATTCTGGAGGCAGGTCTTGCAAGCTTTGATGAAAAATTCGGCCTGCATGACAAATTCTGGAACCGGGTGATGTTTCCTATTCAGGACAGCAATCACAAGGTGATCGGGTTTGGGGGCCGGGTGATGGGAGATGGCAAACCCAAGTATTTGAATTCGCCAGAGACCATGATCTTTGATAAGAGCCGGAATTTGTACGGACTTAATTTTGCGCGCACATCAAGGGCTGGAAATATAATTTTGTGTGAAGGCTATATGGATGTGATCGCCATGCATCAGGCGGGATTTACCCAGGCGGCTGCATCTCTTGGAACTGCCTTTACAGCAGGACAAGCCAATCTTTTAAGACGCTATGCAAACGAAGTGATTTTGGCCTATGACAGCGACGGGGCAGGGGTTATGGCGGCGCTTCGGGCCATCGGCATATTAAAAGAGGTGGGACTTACCGGAAAGGTTTTAAATTTAGAGCCTTATAAGGATCCAGACGAGTTTATGAAGAATATGGGGAAGGATGCTTTTGAACAGAGGCTTAAGCAGGCGGAAAACAGCTTTTTCTTTGAACTTCGCATGCTGAAAAGGGATTATGATTTAAATGATCCTGAGTCAAAAACCAGGTTTCATCGGGAGATCGCCAAAAAGCTCTGTACCTTTTCCGAGGAGGTAGAGCGGGAAAATTATATTGAAGCGGTGGCGGAAAAATATCATATTGGGTATGACAGTCTGCGGAAGCTGGTGCTTTCCTATGCGGCACAGACCGGACTTGCATCACCTGCGGTAAGACCGAAATCAGGCATTCAGACAAAGAAAGATCCGGAAGAAAACAAGAAAAAACCCCAAAAACTTTTACTAACATGGATGGTGGAGGAGCCGAATGTTTACCCGAAAATAAAGAAATATATTTCTCCGGAGGACTTTACGGAAGATTTATATAAAAAAGTAGCCGAAAAGCTTTTTGCTGATTTTGAAGCCGGCACTGTTCATCCGGCGGCGATTATAAGCTTATTTACGGATGAGGAGGAGCAAAGAGAGGTGGCAGGGGTATTTAATACCAAGCTGCCCCGTCTTGAAACAAAGGCGGAACAGGAAAAAGCATTTCACGATATTGTGCTTGCAGTGAAACGGAGCAGTCTGGAGTACTCCTCCAGCCGGCTGGGAGGCGACATTTTGGCCTTAAATCAGGTGATTGAAGGGAAAAAGGCACTGGAAGAACTTAGCAAAACGCATATTTCGCTGGATTAAGGCTAATAATGGTAATGTTTAGAATATCAGGAAGGACGGAAAACCGAATATGGATGAAAACACACAGGCAAAGTTTGATGAGAAATTAACCGGACTCTTAGCTGTTGCCAAAAAGAAAAAAAATGTATTAGAGTATCAGGAAATTGTGGATTACTTTTCTGATGCTACATTAGGTGAGGAACAATTTGATAAAATCATTGAGGTGCTGGAGCAGAATAATGTGGATATTCTGCGTATTACCGAGGATGATGAAGTGGATGCCGAGGAGATCGTTTTATCGGAGGAAGATGAAGTCGATGTAGAGAATATTGATCTTTCGGTGCCTGATGGAATTAGTATAGAAGATCCTGTTAGAATGTATTTAAAGGAAATAGGAAAGGTGCCTCTTTTAAGTGCAGAGGATGAGATAGAGTTTGCACTGAAAATGGAAGCAGGCGTGGTGGCACAGGAAAAGATTGCGATACTGGAAAAAAGGATCGGTAATGTAGACGAGGCAGAAGAGGCGGAGATCAGGGAAGAAATCAATTCCTTAAAGAAGGATTTAGAGGCTGGTGATGAGGCGAAAAAGAGGCTGGCGGAGGCGAATCTTCGTTTGGTGGTCAGCATTGCAAAAAGATATGTAGGACGTGGAATGCTTTTTCTTGATTTGATTCAGGAAGGAAATTTGGGGTTGATCAAGGCAGTTGAAAAATTTGACCACCGCAAAGGATTTAAGTTTTCCACTTATGCAACATGGTGGATTCGTCAGGCAATTACAAGGGCAATTGCCGATCAGGCCAGAACGATTCGTATTCCTGTGCATATGGTGGAAACCATCAATAAACTGATCCGCGTCAGCAGACAGCTCCTTCAGGAACTTGGACGTGAACCTACTCCCGAGGAAATTGCAGAGGAAATGAAGCTTCCTGTGGAGCGTGTCCGTGAAATTTTAAAGATTTCTCAGGAACCGGTTTCGCTGGAAACTCCTATTGGAGAAGAAGAAGACTCTCATTTGGGCGATTTCATACAGGATGATAATGTACCTGTTCCCGCAGATGCAGCAGCATTTACTTTATTAAAGGAACAATTGGTAGAGGTACTTAGTACATTGACAGAGAGGGAACAGAAGGTTTTAAGGCTCCGTTTCGGTCTGGACGACGGACGTGCCAGAACATTAGAAGAGGTAGGCAAGGAGTTTAATGTTACAAGAGAGCGTATCAGGCAGATTGAGGCAAAGGCTCTCCGTAAGCTGCGTCATCCCAGCAGAAGCAGAAAATTAAAGGACTATCTGGATTGATGGCAGGAACAATAGTTCTATCCGCCAGAATGCAGGCTGTGGCAGACATGGTCAAAACCGGAAACCGGGTTTGTGATGTGGGCTGTGATCATGGGCATGTGTCCATTTATCTGGTGCAGCATGGGATTGCGCCAAAGGTACTGGCAATGGACATAAACGAAGGTCCGCTGCAGCGGGCGCGGATGCATGTTGTTCAGGCAGATCTTTCAGAATACATAACACTGCGGATTTCGGATGGACTTGATAAATATCAGCCCGGAGAGGCACAGACGCTGATTTGTGCAGGTATGGGGGGGAGACTGATGCAGAAGATTCTGGAAAAAGAGCCGGAAAAAACAAAAAGTTTTGCGCAGATGATTCTTCAGCCCCAGTCAGAACTTTTAGCTTTTCGAAAATTTTTAAGAGAAACGGGATATGCCATCAAGCGGGAAGATATGATATTGGAAGGGGATAAATTTTATCCTATTATTGAAGCGGTGCCAGATAAGCAAGGGCATGGGTATAAAAATGATGAGCTTTCAGACAGATTTGGCCCCAGACTTTTAGATGCCCGGCATCCGGTTCTTATAAAATATTTACAAAGAGAATGGGAGAACAGCCGGAAACTAAGAGAAGTTTTAAAGGCATCCAAAGAGAGCCGGCGTGCAGGAATGCGCTGCATGGAACTGGAAAAGGAAATTGATTTATTAGAAAGAGCATTAAGAATATGCGGCTGTGACTTGTAGAAGGAGAGAGCCTGTTATGGTAACAATTACAATTGATGGTGTGCAAAAGAAATATCAAAAGGGGATCACCTTTGAAGAGATTGCAAAGGAATATCAGTCTCAGTACGATAATATGATTGCACTGGTAATGGAAAACGGTAAGATCAGAGAGTTGATCAAAACAGCAGAAAAAGATTGTGAACTTTCATTTATCACGCTGAAGGACAGCAGTGGACATAAATCCTATGTGAGAACTGCCCTGATGACGCTGGTAAAGGCGGTTTATGATGTTTTAGGAGCAGAAAAGGTAAGTAAAGTAAAGGTAGAGTTTGCCATCGGGCAGGGTTATTACTGTAATGTAAAAATGGATGAAAAGCTGAGTGATGCGCATGTAAAGGCAATCCGCAGGCGGATGATGGAACTTACTAATGCAGACCTTCCTATTACAAAGCGGTCGTATCCGATAGATGAGGCAATGGAAATTTTCCGCAAGTACAAAATGCATGATAAAGAAAAATTGTTTCGTTACCGCCGAAGCTCTTTTGTAAATATTTATTGTCTGGATGGTTATTATGATTACTATTATGGCTATATGCTTCCAAGTACCGGATATTTGAAATATTATGATGTGATGCTGTATGAAAGCGGCATTATGCTTTTAATACCTGGAAGCGAAGATCCGGCTAAGTTAGACTTTTTTGAGCCGAAAGACAAGTTTTTCAGAACACTTAATACTTCTACACTTTGGGGAGAAATGCTGGGAATCGACTCAGTGGGTGATCTAAATGATGTGATCTGCCGAGGGGAGATCGGCGATATGATTTTGGTACAGGAGGCTTTGCAGGAGCGGAGAATTGGAGAGATTGCCAGGGAAATTGTGGATAAAGGAAATATTAAATTTGTGCTGATTGCAGGTCCCTCCTCCTCAGGAAAAACTACCTTTTCCCACAGGCTGTCTATTCAGTTAAGGACCTATGGATTAATTCCCCATCCGATTGCCTTGGATGACTATTTTGTAAATCGGGAAGATACGCCGAAGGATGAAAACGGGGATTATAATTATGAGTGCCTTGAGGCAATAGACCTTAAGAAATTTAATGAGGATATGAACCGGCTCCTTGCAGGAGAGGTGGTAGAAATTCCCCGTTTTAACTTTAAACTTGGCAAGCGGGAATATCATGGCAATTTTAAAAAGCTTGGACCGGAAGACATACTAGTGATAGAGGGCATACATGGGCTGAATCCAGCCACTACATTTTCCATGCCGGATGAAAATAAATTTAAAATATATATTAGCGCGTTAACCAGTATTAATATAGACGAACATAACAGGATACCAACTACGGATGGAAGACTGATCCGCAGGATGGTAAGAGATGCCAGGACAAGAGGAACCAGTGCCAGAAGAACGATAGAAATGTGGCCTTCGGTAAGAAGAGGAGAGGAAAAATACATTTTTCCTTATCAGGAAAGCGCTGATGAAATGTTCAATTCAGTGCTGATCTATGAATTGGCAGTACTGAAACAATATGCAGAGCCGCTTCTTTTCGGCATTGAAAAAGGAGTACCTGAGTACTATGAAGCAAAACGCCTCCTTAAATTTTTAGAATATTTCCAAGGCATAGACAGCAACAACGTCCCCAATAACTCCATATGCCGGGAATTCATTGGAGGAAGTTACTTTAATGTTTAACAACAGTTCAGCCATGAAATAATGATAAAAGACCGTGAGAGCTTGCTCTCAGCGGGCGTTTATCATTATTTCATGAGCGGAGCGCCCACAAACGAGTAAAAGGTGAGCCGCGGGAGCGGCGCCGGATGCGAAGCAGCCGCTTTTACGAGATGTGGGGCTGAACTGCAGTAAGTAGTGTTGAACTGTTTACTCATGTGAAATATTCACATGATTTTTCTTTAATTTCATATCAATGTGTAAAAACCAAGTAGGATAAATGATCGCGGCTGTCTCCGCAAGGATAGCACGCAGCCCTTTGGCCAGCGTGTGAATGACAGGTGAGGAAAGTCCGGGCTTCATAGGGCAGGATGCCGGATAACG